>JAYUFI010000038.1:0-2951 GCA_043738805.1 Planctomycetaceae bacterium
GTGAGTTGATCTGCGACTCGACGACTCAATCTGAGCAATCGGTCGTCGGTCGATAGAAAGACGTCGCACTTGGCCTGCTCGGCACAGGCGAGATGCAAGCCATCAAATGCTTTGAAACCCAATCCCCGAAGTTGTGCCGCCCGAGTGAGTATCGCGTTCGTGGTCGCAACGATCGTCTTGGCGATCCTCAACGATTGCGCGACCCGCTCCCGGCGTGCCGCGTCGGGCGTTTGTGAAATCTCCCACTCCAGAACATGGCTGGCAGTCCAACTCCAATGACCGGACTCAACTTTCTTGAGCAACCACAAGATCGATTCGGATTCAAGGCGAACCCGGAGTTGCGACTGGTCGTCAAAAGGCCGGTTCAAGCAACAGGCATCAAGATAAACATTTCCTTGAACCGGCAACTCGGCGATCATAAAGCTCCTCTCGTTGCAATTTGTCCACCGGCGCGACATTGCCGGCCGCGGTCCAATGCGGCGAAAAGTTCGGTGGGGTTTGCCTCGGTTGCGACGACCTTTTCGCCGTTCGATTCTTCGGGGCGGACGGAGTGGGCGATCAACGATGCAATCTCGGAACTGAGCGTCAGCCCACGATTGCCCGCTGCCTTCTCAGCGGCCGCGTAAATCTCGTCGGGGAGTGTGATGGTGAGCGTCTTCATCGGGGTCGGGCCTTTCATCAACCGCGGATTCGCCAAGCCACGCTCATCGTATCGAATCAGGCGAATGCTGAGAAACCCGGCAATCCGTTCGCCATTCATCCTTTCGCGAACGCGGGCTGCGGGTCCGCTCGTCCGTGATGGCGTTTGCGTTGATTGGCCGCTAGCCTGTTAATCCTTTTGGATCGGCTGCGGTTCGGCAATGTGTGAAGTTTGCCAGATACCCCAGCCGAAATTCACGGTGTGAAATGACGAATCCAGCCTCAGGCAACGTGGCGATGCAGGATCAATTTGTGACCCGGAAGGATCGGGAACTCGTGACATCAGCAGTAGTTCCGGCAGGCGGCCCAGCCAAGCCCGTCCCGGATGGTATGTCTGTCTTGCTGGCGGTCGATCAGGCGATCGGCGTGGAGTTGCTCGACGCCGAGAAAATTCTGGTGGACGAACTGCACAGCGAAAACCCATACATTTGCGATATCTTGGAGCACTCGACCCGGTTCCGCGGCAAGCGACTGCGGCCGATGCTGCTGCTGCTGGTCGCCAAAGCCTGCGGCGGAATCCGCCACGACCACAAGATTCTGGCGGCGGTCGTCGAGATGATCCATCTGGCGACGCTGGTCCACGACGATGTGCTCGACGACGCCGAGACGCGCCGTCACGTCGCCACCGTCAATGCCCGGTGGAACAACGAGACCAGCGTATTGTTCGGCGACTACCTGTTCACGCATTCGTTTCATCTGGCGAGCAGCCTCGAAACGACATACGCCTGCCGCCGCATCGGCCGTTCGACAAATATCGTCTGCGAAGGGGAGCTGTCGCAGATTAAAGAGCGGGGAAACATCGATCTGACGGAAGAGGCGTACTTCAAGATCATCGATGGCAAGACGGCCGAACTGACCGCACTGTGCGGACATCTCGGTGCGAAGTATGCCCAAGCCGACGAAACGACGATCGTGGCGATGGAACAGTACGGCCGGTCGCTCGGCCTGGCGTTTCAGATCGCCGACGACGTGCTCGACCTGATGGGGACGGAAAAGAAGACCGGCAAAACACTCGGCAGCGACCTCGACAAGCAGAAGCTCACGCTGCCGTTGATCCGGCTGCTCGCGACCTGCCCGGACGCCGATGGCGTCGAGATCCGCCGCCTGCTCGCTCAACCGGATGAATCGACACGCAGGCAATTGACCCCGTACTTCGAACGCAGCGATGCGTTCGAGTACACGAGCCAGCGCGCCCAGGGACTGGCAGCGGACGCCCGGCGACAGCTCGACGGCTTGCCAAACTCGACCGCGAAACGCATCCTCGCCGAGATTGCCGACTTCGCAGTGCAGCGGACGTTTTGACGGTAACAACGTGTTGGCAGCTTGATGGCTGTTCAGCTGGTTCGGAGTTGAGACTGGTTGTTTGCGATGGAACGTCATGGCTGGCGTCACAACAGAACGCATCCTCGCGGACAAAGTGCTCCAGAAGACTTGCGGTCAGGAGTGCGTGGACTGGGCAATCCGCATGCTCGAAGAGGGCTAC
This sequence comes from Planctomycetaceae bacterium, assembly GCA_043738805.1. Lineage (GTDB taxonomy): Bacteria > Planctomycetota > Planctomycetia > Planctomycetales > Planctomycetaceae > SXKJ01. The sequence goes on from JAYUFI010000038.1 coordinate 2,183, forward strand.
GATGGCGAATGCTTGTCCAGGCTCTGGGGAATGGTTCCGCCGTTCAATCATTTTGAAATTGCTTCTCTTCGTGACCATGCCTTGGCTGAGCTGGGAATACACGAGATCGCACCGAGTGTGGCTCTGAGTCGCTACGCGACTGAAATTCTGAGCACTGGGCTGTCAGGAGAAATCGAACTCGTTGACGCGATTTCGATCGTCAAAGACCTGTGCCTCGCGAATGACTACCAAGATGACCTCTTTGATTTCTACGAGCTTTACTTCGCTTACGCGGACTTGGAGGAAGAAGACTTCTCCTACTACTGTAGAGGTGCCACACGCGAAAGCATCCTCGAAATCATTCGCGAGCGTGCCCATGCGTTCGTTCGCGGCCAGCCGCCCAACGGCTAACCAGCGAACAGGGTTGGCAGTGTCGTGGCGGCTCCTTCTGCGGAGTCGAGATTCCAGCGCACAGCAAGACGGACAAGTTGGCAGCATGTGCCACGGCCCGCGTTTGCAATCGCCTGCATCCTCCGCGATGATGCCGTCCTACATCAGTCTAAAACTTTGGAGTTCCTCGCGTGACAGACATTGCAACCTCAGCAGAGACCGAGCCGACCGAGAGTGATTTGGCCGCCGTCGAGCGGCTTGGTGCTGCCTACCGGCGGATCGTCGGGCAGTTGGGCCGGATCATCGTCGGACAGCGGGCGGTCGTCGAAGAGCTGCTCGTTTCCATGCTCGCCGGTGGACACGCGCTGCTCGTCGGTGTGCCGGGCTTGGCGAAAACGTT
>JAYUFI010000039.1:0-1037 GCA_043738805.1 Planctomycetaceae bacterium
GGAAGGAGGCCCCGGCTGTAATAACTCAAACAGCAGCGGCCGCGACGGATCAGTGACGACTCGCAAGTCGCCGCTATCGACGCTGACATCAATCACGCCGACTTGGACACCGGCTCCGCTCAAGTTGACGCTGGTCCCGACGGCTCTCGCGGCGATGTTGCTTTCCACCGTCGCTGCCGGCGAAGTAATCCGCGCTTGAATCAACGCTTTCGCCTGCTCATTGGAGTTGATCGCGTCTCGCAAAATGTTGGCGGCGGTTCCGTTGGAGTCCAAGTCGATGTCGATCGTGTGCCCCGTGACAGCGATCGTCGGAACCCCTGTCAAAACCCCCGCGTGAGGACTCGACGTGAAGTGGATCACGATGTCATTGCTCGGTAGCCCCGGAGTAACCGCGAAGAATTCAAACTGCACGTCAACGGGCGGAGGCACAAGTGAGCCAGGACTCGGCGGAGCGAACGTCCCTTGAAAGTCTTGCGAGGCATCCGCAAATTGCTGCGCCGTTTGATTCGCCTCGTTGTGAACGAAGATCAAATCGACGCGATGACTCGCTTCGGTCCCGATGTCGTGAATTTGAATGTTGCCGTCAGCCGCCGTCGCTGGATTAAGCGGATCAATGTCGTGGTTGTAGGCGACGAGCGAAACGATGTCGGTTTCCAAAGCATTGTCCGAACCGCTGCCGCTCGAAGTTAAGTCCGAACCGATCCCCTTCACGGCGAGCAACACAACACCGGAACCCGGCGTGCTCGCTGTGATGTCCGTCCGCACGTCCCCGCCATCGGTGATCGAGCCGGTTGTGGCTTCGACTCGAATCGCCGGATGATCGGCGTCGGTCGGATTCGCATTCGTGCTCAGCAACGCACCGAGGACGATGTTGTTCGCTCGCAAGTCGATGTCACCCGCTCCGGCATCGATGAGCGTGTTCGGCCCCATCAGCAGATCGCCGACGTTGTTGATATCGGTGTCACCGTTGATCGTGATGTTGTGGTCGTGAGTTTGAATGCCGGCGGCATCCGTCAACACAATGCCGTTCGCCGCGT
>JAYUFI010000040.1:0-1037 GCA_043738805.1 Planctomycetaceae bacterium
AATCCGCCACTGGCCATCGGGCAAAGATTGCCATGAGTAGCGGGTGGGATCAGCGCAAACAAACCACCATTGGCGAGCAACGGAACGGCGATTTGAGCCCGTTCGTGTAAGTCCAAATTGCGTGGTGCGGAATAACCAAACCATTCTCTGAACTGCTTTCGCTCGCGCAACCGGGCGGCATTCTGTTGGAGGTGCGCGTAAGCGTTGGGAAACAACTTTCGCATCTCCGTCTGTTCGCGCAGTCGTGCGTGTCCACCCTCGACCGAGTAAGGAAAGATGACCTGCCACTGGCCGGACGAACCGAAGAAGTAACGGTTGAAATCGGAAGCGAATAACGGCGTGCGCAAGCAGCCGGCTTCGATGTCGTGTCCGTTTGGTGCGACCACGAATGTTTCATCATCGCCGGTTGAGCTGCCGCGGCTCATGTCCGCCGGTAAGTCAAGCAATCGCACGCCGACTGTTTTCAATTTCGCTTGGAGTTGTCCAACTTCCGTGGACACAAGCGTCCACGGTTCTGCGCTCAAACTCACAGCCGCACGTCGCGAAAACTCCGTTGCCGCAAGCGCCGCGGAAGATGCCTGGCTCGTGCTGTATTCAAAGTGCGTCGCGGCAGTCTTGGTAAGGATAAGGAGACAAGTGTAAGTCGTCGCGTCGAAGACTTGGCTCGCGCCGAAATCAACAATTCGCGCGACCGCATTTTGTTCAGCGATGACTGAACGAAGACCGACACCGTAATCAGTACGGAAGAACTTGTTCGGCAATATCATTCCAAGACGGCCAGTCGCGTTTAGCAACGTCAACCCGCGTTCGACGAAGTTGACGTAGATGTCGTAGTTACCCGTCGCAGCTTTGTATTCGCGACTGAAGTGCGCGATTTGATCCGCAGGAAATCCTTGGATGCGGATGTACGGCGGGTTCCCGATCACCGCGTCAAAGCCACCCGCTTTCATAATCCCCCGGAAGCCGGTCTCCCAGTCGAAGGCGTTGACGCGGAGGAGGTCTTCGGGGACGAGCGAGAAGTCGGAGGCGATGAGGGA
>JAYUFI010000041.1:0-1036 GCA_043738805.1 Planctomycetaceae bacterium
GCCGCCAATGTGATTACCGGGGGGCTAACGCCGCCCCGCTCGCCAATTTCGCTCTGTGACCGCCCGTTCGCACACGGACTGTTCTTGGTGGTCTTCGGCCTGGTTGGTTTGCCCAACGTTGTTCAAGCCGATGACGACGCAGTTGACGGGGGTGTTGAACAGCCTCGGTTCACGATTTCCGAACAACAATTCGATCAAATGGTTTTCAACGTGCGCGGAGCGGTCGTTGTCGCCAACGGAGTTGCCAGGCAACAAACCTTCGCCCAGCCGCCGAGTGCTTCGGAACAAGCGCGAGTTCAGTTGGAGACACACATCAATGCCGAAATCGCGACGGTCGATTTGCGTTGCCAACTGACGGACGCTCAAAAGAAAAAGCTGCGGCTCGCCGGGCGAGGAGACATCGCCGACTTCTTTGCGCGAGCGATGGAACTGCGGCGGCGTTGCACGTCCGAGCCGATGACTCAGTTGGAATACACGCAACTGCATTCGGAAATGCAGGGGCTGCGCATGACGATCCAGATGGGTTCAATCAGCGATTCGACGCTGTTTCGTAAAACGCTGCGGTGCCTGCTGACGGACAAGCAGACCGCCTTTTATCGAATCCTCGAACGCGAGCGTCGTACGGCGATCATCACGCAAACGCTGGCGACACAGTGGGGGCAAAACGCAAAGCCGGTTCGGTTAGCAGCGGAGACTCAACAGAAGTTTGTCGAGGTCATGCTCAAGGGTGGCCGTCTGCCAGCAACTCAAAGTCCCTATCAGATCTATATCGTGCTGCTCGAAATTGATCGGCTGGAAGACCAACTGAAGCCGTTGCTGACGGATGAGGAATGGCAACAGTTTCAATTCCCGTTGCAGCAGGCGAAGCGAGTCGAGCAATTCCTCCGAACTTCGGGACAATGGCCGATCGAGGCGGCAGACGAAGACACTTCGGACGACAAGAACTCGGATGCGAAGAAAGAATAGTTGGACGATGTTGAAGCGATTTGTATTTCTGATCGGCGCAACTCAGGTGGCGTCAGCCCCCGGACTCTTC
>JAYUFI010000042.1:0-1036 GCA_043738805.1 Planctomycetaceae bacterium
CCGAGACCGGCCGAAGACGGGATGCGTTTGATGAGCGATATCCGGGCACCGAGTTCGCAGCCCGCATGTTGGCGCAACAGGTTGGCCGCGCGAACGACCAGATTCTCCTGACCGACGGGAGCTTCCAGCCGCATTGACCCCGCCTGCGTCCGTGCCGACGAATCGACCAAGGCCAGTTCGATCTCACTCGACGAGGACAATTCAAACGTGAGCGTGTCGTAGATGTCGATGGACGCCATGACGGATTCGATGTCGTGAAATCCATCCGGCCGACGCGCGACAATGCGCAGAAAGAGATTGAGCTTGGCGGGAGCCAGCACAGTCAAACATCGAGTTGTCTGCCGGCAGAGCATGTTGGTCACATCCTGTTGACCCGCTCGACCGTCCGAGTTCAGACGCTACAAGATCAGAATCCTGACGGGCACCATGGAAGACCTTCCGCAAAAGAACGTAGACGAAAGGAGATCAAAGTGAGCTAACTCGCGACGGGCTTGGAGGACACTCCTACCCAAGGTGGACGGGATGCTAAGCCTAATCCATTCGATCCGTCAAGAGGTTTTTTGTCGAGGTCGATGGTCTAGGGTCGATGGTTGATAGTCAGAGGAACGCAGGCACGAAAGCGTCTTCACTGTCGATCAACCCTCAACGTTCGACCATCAACCCTTCAAATACAAACGATTGTGTGCGATGTAGGCTTCGACGGCGCGCGGCACGAGATAGCGGATGCTCCGGCCCTCGATGCTTCGTTGCCGAATGTCGCTGGCCGAGATGTCAATCCCCGGCATTTGAACGAACCGCAGTCGAGCGGCCTCAGCCGGTCCCAGTTGCCGCTCCAACAGAGACCGATCCGGTAAAGATCGGTCTCCCCGATTGACAGTGACCACCGTGGCCATCTCAAAAATACGCTGCGGCTCGCGCCAATGAGGCAAATCGTGTAGCGAGTCGGCTCCGATCAGCAGGAACAACTCGCGAGATTCGTCTTCCGCGCGAAGTTGCTCCAACGTCGTGACGGTGAACGACGGGCCGGTCCGTTCGA
>JAYUFI010000043.1:0-2947 GCA_043738805.1 Planctomycetaceae bacterium
GACGGCTGAGTCTCCGCAATCATCCGCAACTCTGCCTCAATGGCCATACTTTCCATGGCGATGCCGACCAGTCCTTCGATCAATGTTGGCCCTCGACCAACTAAGCGTCCCAAGCGATGGACCACAAACAGATCACGCCAAGCGGCGTAGTCGTCACCCTCGCCCAGCCTCAACATGGCGCGTGCGATCAACGCGCGAGCGAACCCTCGCACTTGCTGCACTCCTGGCAACAACACCTCAATCAGCTTTCCCTCTTTGTCATTGGGCGACACCAACGGCGAAAAATATTCGGTGCGACTGGCCGCCTCTGCTGCGAGTTGCAGCGGCACATCAATGTCTCGAAGCCACTCGGCGATGTCGGGAAACTCCTTCGCTTTCCACGGCCGCGATTGTGCCGTTGATTGAAGTTCATAGACCGCGTTGAGATCGGCCGCTCCTTCTGGCAACGGCTTCTCTTTGCGTTTCCACCAATTTCCCAATTCTTCGTAGTACGTCCCTTCGTCCGGCGGCGGTTTGATTCCCAACAATTGAAAGAACCGATCCGGCTGCCGAGTCCCATCCGGTCGCGGCCCGGTCGCTTGATAGAGCCGCACGACCGCGTTGTTCTCCGGAGTGACTCCCCGACTGTGCTGCCGATTGACGGCAGACATGTAATCAATGAACCCACTCGGCCCGACCGGCTCCGTCGCCCAGGTTGTCTCTTTGCCGATGGTGATCTGCGGCACAAACACCGGCTTCGGCTTTTCCGTGACCTTCTCGCCCGCCGCGTCCTCGGCCGCTGCTGAGAGAGTCAAGCACAACAGCGAAGCGATCAACGCACTCGAACGATCTCGAAATCGAACTGCGGTCATGGAGTATGGTTCCTTTCATGAACTCAGAGGCTATCCGGAAAGAATCGTCGCAAATTATCGAGCGGCGAAGCCGCAGGTACGTAGCCGTCACCGCTCCGCGTGACGAGCCGCGTGCTACAAAACGATCGGAATAATGCGACAATTCGAGCCGTGTTGAGCGTCCGGCTCATCACGCGGAGCGATGATGGCTACGTAGAGCGAAGCCACGCGAACTCAGGAATCACCGCACAAACTTTTCGGATAGCCCCTCTGATCATCGCAGAGACCATGCGGTCTTGCGATCTACCTCACGTGGGAAGCAATGACGGCGTTGTTGTCAATCGCCGTTGTCGGGCGTGCGGCTTGCGAGCCACAGGAATGACGTTGAGGCCGACTCGCTCGGATTGTTACCGACCGGTCATGCCAATCACGTTGAGTCTTTCGACCGCGATCCGTCTGACTCAGAGAACTGCACGCTGCAACTGACGGTTCATCGCGTTCACCGGTCGAATTTGACGATCCCCTGCTGGCGGCCTCTTCGTGGCCTGAGTAGCGTGTCCGGCTTCCGGCTGAAGTTGCCGGAGCGTGGGCTTGTGAACTGAGCCAAAGAGGCCCAGCTTTTTTGAAAAGCCGGGCTTCTGAAAGATCCACGATCCAACACCAGCACTCGACGAGTCGTGCGGCAGGGAGTTCCTCTGATGAAATTCTGGATGACAAGAAACCGTAGACGCCAAGCTCAACGATCATCCCCATGGCAAATGCTGCTGGAACGTTTGGAAGAGCGAGTCCTGCTGACGACCGCTCCGACGATCGCCGTTCCGGGAATTCAAACGACGTTGGAAGACACGTCGAAGGCCATTACCGGCTTGTCGTTTGGCAGCGCCGCCGATCCGGTGACGGTGACTTTGTCGGTCAGCCACGGCACGTTGACGTTGAGCCAAAACGTCTCGTCCGGCCTGACCGCCACTCAAGTCAGCACCAACGGAACTTCGTCGGTCACGATTGGATCGACGGTTAGCGCAACCATCGCTCAAGTGAATAACACGCTGGCCAATTCGTCCGGGTTCACGTACACGCCCGGCACGGATTACAACGGCAACGACACGCTGACGATCAGCGTTACCGATACCACAAACAGCCTGACGTCGAGCACGACAGTCCCGCTTTCTGTCACGGCCGTCAACGATCCACCGAACTTCACGGTTTCGCCAACGAATCCGCCGCCGGTCAACGAAGACGCGCCGTTGCAAGTCATCCCGTTTGCCACGATCACGAATTTCGGGGCATCGAACGAATCCACGCAGACAATCACGAAATACACGGTGACCGCTGGCCCGACCACGGGTGGCCTGACGTTTTCAACGGCTCCCAGCATCGACCCAATCACCGGAATGCTGACTTATCAACCCGCCGCGAATGCCAACGGCACCGCCACATTCAGCGTGACCGCGACCGACGACGGAGGCACCGCCAACAGCGGCAACGACACCAGCGCCGCCCATACCTTTATCATCACGGTCAACGCCGTGAACGACGCTCCGAGTTTCACGTTGAGCGGCAATCCGGCAACTGTGAACGAGGACGCGAGTTTGCAAACGGTCTCTACCTTCGCCACGAACGTCAGTGCGGGCGCGACCAATGAATCCGGTCAATCGTTGAACTTCACGCTGACGTAGACGGGCACCACCGGCGGCCTGACCTTCGCGGTGGCACCGACCATCGATGCCACAGGCAAGTTGACCTATCAAACCGCTCCCGACTCCAACGGCACAGCCAGCTTCACCGTGACCTTGAACGACAACGGCGGCACGGCCAATGGCGGAGTCAACGCTAGCGCCGCGCAAGCTTTCACCATCTCCGTCAATCCGGTCAACGACGCACCCAGTTTCACTCTTGCCGGTAGTCTGTTGACCTCTAACGAAGACGCAGGGTTGGTGACAACTCCCAGCTCGTTTATCACCGCCAGTAGTGCTGGGCCAAACGAACCAACCCAGAACATCACAAAGTACACATTGACGGCAATTTCGACGACCGGCGGATTGACCTTCACAACTGCTCCCAGCATCGACGTCATTTCTGGCATTCTGACATACCAAGCCGCGCCAAATTCCAACGGC
>JAYUFI010000044.1:0-1035 GCA_043738805.1 Planctomycetaceae bacterium
GACGCTGCAAGCGAATCCGTCGGCGATCACCGGATTCGACGAGACCAAGTCCGACCTGCTCAACTTCAATCCCGGCACCGGCAAGTACCAATACCTCCGCGACAACACGGGGTTGATTCGCACATACACGTATGATTCGTGCTCAGGCTATGTGGCTCGCGAGAGTTTGCAACAAGGGCAACTCGGCACGTCGATCAAGTTGCGAGAATATGCGTACATCTGTTGTGGCGGAAACTGCGGTTGCGGCAGTTCTTCGTCGTCGAGTTCCTCGTCATCCAGTTCGTCGTCCGCATCCGGATTGCTATCAAATCAAGGCGTCTATTACCTGAGTCAGCTCACGGTCTACCCATCAGACACCGACCAAACGAAGAAACTCATCACGACGTTCGCCAACACGTTTTACCCGGGAACGTGCGCGATCCAGCAAACGGTGACGACGCTCCCCATCGTATCGACGGCCCAAAATGGTTCTGGAGTGGCGGCCACGCGTCGCGACTATTTTGATATTTACGGCAATCTCACATGGCAGATGGACGAGCGAGGCTTTATCACGCGGATAGCGTATGACATCCCAACCGGGGCCATATCCCAACGCGTCAATGACGTCAACACGTCGTTGTTCTCGGACACGCCTGCTGGCTGGTCGACCCCGTCGGGCGGCGGCTTGAATCTCGTCACCGATTATCTGTTCGATACGCAAGGAAGGACAACGCAATCGCTGGCACGGAGCCACACAATCGACTTAAGTGGCACGGCGACGACGATCCGAACGGCCAATTGGACCGTTTATGACGATCCGAATCATGTCGTTTATTCAGGTCAAGGTTATGCAACTGGTTCGTCGCCGAGCTACACGTACGCACTCGTCAATCCGGTCACGATTGTCAAAATGGACGCCGGAGGCCGCGTGAACGAGCAGATTCAGGCGACGGCGTCGACCACGTTGGGATCGCTGGCAGCGATCATCGCCGCCGCAGGCAGCGGCGCGGCGGCATTCCCCCAATCGAGTTACGTTCGCTGGACGACGAATCAGTA
>JAYUFI010000045.1:0-7757 GCA_043738805.1 Planctomycetaceae bacterium
CCGCCCTCCGCCCTCCCCCTTCCGCCCTCCCCCCTTGCTCTCACCGAAGTCTGCGCGCTCAGCATCCAAGAGTGCGCTCAGTTCTTCGAGTCGCTCGAACTTGGGCCGACCGAGCAACTCATCGCGTGTGAAGTGCTCAAAGAGATTCGCGGGCGGCTCGGATTTTTGCTGCGTTGCGGGCTGAATTACCTGACTCTTGACCGCGCGGCACCCACGTTGTCGGGGGGCGAGAGTCAACGCATTCGGCTGGCGGGGCAGATCGGCTGCGGGTTGGTCGGCGTCGTTTACATCTTGGACGAACCGTCGATCGGGCTGCATCCGCGCGACAACGAAATGTTGCTCGGCAGCCTGTGCGATCTTCGCGATCAAGGCAACACGGTCATCGTCGTCGAACACGACGACGAAACGATGCGAGCCGCTGACTACATCGTCGACTTCGGTCCGGGGCCAGGTGTTCGCGGTGGTCGAGTTGTTGCCGAGGGTTCTTACGAACAAGTCTGCAAAGCGAAAGAAAGCGTCACCGGCCAGTACCTCTCCGGCAAAAAGACGATCGACGTGCCGACTGAGCGGCGAATCGATGCGGAGCGTGCGGCTGCAATCCGTAGCATAAGCTTCCAGCTTGTGCCTCAAACGAACGGCTCACAACCCAAGACCGTCAATGAAGGCAAACAGAAGTCCGGAAAGCGGAAGAGTCTTTCGGGCACGGTGGAAGTGGCTCACAAGCTGGAAGCTTGTGCTACGGAGGGCGGCAAGTCACTCCGCATCCTCGGTGCCACGCATCACAACCTGCGTGACGTCTGCGTCTCGATCCCGCTCGAAGCGTTTGTGTGCGTCACCGGAGTCAGTGGTTCTGGGAAGAGTTCGCTGGTGAATGACATCTTGTGGGAGGTGCTCAATCGCGACCTCAATAAAGGGAACGGCACGCCGGGAGCACATCGCCAGATTCTCGGCCTTGAGCAGCTCGATAAGGCGATCGACATCGATCAGTCGCCGATCGGTCGCACTCCGCGATCGAACCCGGCGACTTATGTCAAAGTTTTCGATCTCATTCGGGATCTTTACACGCAACTGACCGACTCGAAACGACGTGGGTACAAGCCGGGGCGGTTCAGTTTCAATGTGTCGGGCGGACGTTGCGAAGCGTGCGAGGGGAACGGGAGCAACAAGCTGGAAATGGATTTCCTTGCCGACCTATGGGTGCCGTGTCCGGTCTGCGGCGGACATCGCTTCAACCATGAAACACTGGAAGTGAAGTTCAAGGAGAAGAGCATCGCCGATGTGCTCGAACTCGACGTGCAACAAGCACTCGAACACTTCGAGAACATCGCGCCGATTCGCAAGCTGCTGCAAACACTGCATGATGTCGGGCTGGATTATTTGAAACTCGGTCAACCGTCGCCGACGCTGTCAGGGGGCGAGGCTCAGCGGATCAAACTGGCTCGCGAGCTTGGCAAGCGATCGACTGGCCGCACGATTTATCTGCTCGACGAACCGACGACCGGCCTGCACTTCGCCGATATCCACAAGCTGCTCGATGTCCTGCACGGGTTCGTGAAAGCACGCAACACGGTGTTGGTCGTCGAACACAACCTCGACGTCATCAAGACTGCGGACTGGGTCATCGACCTCGGCCCCGAAGGTGGCTCCGGCGGCGGCCGCATCGTCTGCTGCGGAACTCCGGAAGAAGTCGCCGCGTGTGACGAGTCCTACACCGGCCGCGCGCTGCGAAGCGTCTTGTCGACATCTCCGCGTCTTCGTGCCTCCGCGTCACTTGCTGCGGCGTCGAAGGCCAAATCGCTCGCATTGGGCCGGGAAACGCGGAGGCGTAAAGACGCGGAGACTCAGAGAGAGATCACAATCCGCGGCGCATCACAGCACAATCTGCAACACATCGATCTGACGATTCCGCGCGATCAGATGAACGTCTTCTGCGGGCCAAGCGGCAGCGGCAAGAGTTCGCTGGCGATGGGCACGCTGTATGCCGAAGGGCAGCGGCGATACGTCGAATCGTTGTCGAGTTACGCGCGGCAGTTTCTCGGCCAGATGCCGAAGCCGCGGGTCGAGCACATTCACGGCCTCTCTCCGGCGATTGCGATCGAACAGAAAACAACCGGCAGCACACCGCGTTCGACGGTCGGAACGGTGACCGAGATCTACGACTACTTGCGGCTGTTGTGGTGTCGTCTCGGCACGCTGCACTGCCCGGACTGCGGCATCGCCGTGACGACTCAGACGACAGATGAGGTGATCGATAAAGTGATGGCGTTCGTAGTCCCGCCTTCAGGCGGTTCCAAGAAAACTCCGTCTAAAGCCGGAACTACGAACTTACTCATCCTCGCACCGCAAGAAGTCAAAGTGGGCGAGAAGCACGACCGCTTGTGGGACTCATTACGCACACGCGGCTTTCGCCGAGTCCGCATCGACGGCACAACCTATCGCTTGGAAGAAGTCCCGGAGATTGATCGCCGTAGCAAGCACGTCATCGAAGTGGTCGTGGACCGCGTGGCGTCGAAATCGGACGAAGCCGAGTCGCCGCGCAAACTTCGCAGCCGACTGGCCGGGTCGATCGAGCAGGCGTTTGATCTCGGTCGTGGTTTGATCCGCGTGGCTCACGTCGATGACAAGGTTCCTGAAGAGCACTGGCACGTTGAACGCTATTCGCTGCGATACGCCTGCGAGCAATGTGGCCGCAGTTTTGAAGAACTCACGCCGCACAACTTTTCGTTCAACAGTCCGCTGGGTTGGTGCCCGACGTGCGAAGGGCTCGGAGTTCAGCAAGGGACCGATCTCGCCGCGTTGGTCAATGAGCCGAAGAAGACACTCGCCGAAGGAGCCGTCACCGCGTGGCCCGACGTGGCTGAAAGCTCGCTGTTCCGAGCGATGCTTGCGGCGCTCGCTCAACAGTACGGCATCTCGCTCGACGTGCCGTTTGAACGACTCGACCCGCGACACAAGCGGATCGTGTTGCACGGAACCGGTGAGCGATGGATTGAAAGTTCCAATCTCAAATTCCGCTTTCAATACAAGGGCTTGTACCCTGCGATCGAAGAAGCGGGCCGCGTCTCTTACTCGTACCGTCACGCACTGCATGGGATGACCGGTGAAGTCGCATGCTCGGCCTGTTCGGGGAGCCGACTGCGCGATGATGCGGCGAACGTACGATTCCGAGACTACACCTTGCAGCAAGTTTCTGAGCTGCCGTTGTCGGACGCCGAGAAGTTTCTGAAGTCGTTGAAGCTGACGAGTGCTGAAAAGAAGATCGCCGGGGATCTGCTTCACGAAGCAACGAGCCGAGTGAATTTCTTGGTCGATGTCGGGCTGACGTACTTGTCGCTCGCGCGGACGCTGCCGACGTTGTCCGGCGGCGAGTGTCAGCGGATTCGCTTGGCGGGGCAAATCGGTCGAGCATTGACCGGCGTGTTGTATGTCTTGGATGAGCCAACGATTGGCCTGCATCCACGTGACAACGGACGATTGCTGTCGGCTCTGAAGAAACTACGTGACCTCGGCAACACACTGGTGCTCGTCGAGCATGACCGCGAAGTGCTCGGCGCGGCAGATCGGCTGTACGACTTCGGCCCCGGAGCCGGACGACTCGGCGGCACGATCACGGCGGAAGGCTCGCCGAAGCAGCTCGGCAAGAACGAGCTGTCGATGACCGGGGCGTTCTTGTCGGGACGGAGGGAGATTGCGATTCCGGTCACGAGGCGGATGGCTTCAATGGAAGCTCACGCAGAGGCGCGGAGGCGCGGAGATGAGACGAAGACAACAAGCCACAACCTTGAAACTCAGGTGAAGCGTACCAAAAAGAAATCTGCAAAAGCCTCTTCTCCGAACCTCTGCGTCTCTGTGCCTCTGCGTGAGACTCCCCCCGGTGGCGGTTGGCTCGAACTGACCGGTGCTCGGCATCACAACTTGCGGAACGTGCATCTGCGGATTCCGCTCGGGACGCTGACGGTCGTGACTGGCGTGAGCGGATCGGGGAAGAGCTCGCTCATTCAAGAGACGTTGGCGAAGACGCTCGCGCGGCAGATGAATCGAATCAATGAAACGCCGGGGCCGTATGACGAGTTGCGCGGTTTGAAGTTCATCAACAAGCTGATCGTTGTCGATCAACAGCCGCTGGGGAGCACGCCGAAGTCGAACCCCGGTACTTACACCGGCGTGTTCGATGAGATTCGCGAACTCTTCACGCAACTGCCCGAATCGAAAGTGCGCGGCTGGCGGCCGGGGCGGTTCAGCTTCAATCGGCCGGGAGGGCGTTGCGAAGCGTGTGAAGGGAACGGTCAGAAAATGATCGAGATGCACTTTCTTCCGGACGTCTGGATCGAATGCGATCAATGCCGCGGCAAGCGGTACAACTCGGAGACGCTGGCGGTGAAGTATCGCGGCCAGTCGATCTCCGATGTGCTCGACATGCCGATCGGCAAGACGCTGGAGTTGTTCGAGAACATCCCGAAAATTCGTGGTCCGCTGGCGACTCTGTGCGCGGTCGGGCTCGATTACCTGACGCTCGGTCAATCGGCTCCGACACTTTCGGGGGGTGAGGCTCAGCGAGTCAAACTGGCGGCGGAGCTCGCACGGCCGCAGACCGGGAAGACGCTTTACATCCTCGACGAACCGACCACCGGCCTGCACTTCGATGACATCGACAAGCTGTTGAAAGTGCTCAACAGCTTGGTCGAGAAAGGGAACTCGGTCATCGTCATCGAACACAACCTCGACGTCATCAAGACGGCTGACTGGGAGATTGATCTCGGCCCCGAAGCGGGCGACGGCGGCGGTTGGATTGTGGCGGAGGGGACGCCGGAGGATGTGGTGAAGGAACAGGTGACAGGGGACAGCAAGCAATTTTCGCATACGGCTGCTGCACTTGCTCCGATTCTGGCGAGCGGGACTCGTAGCGAGCGGGTGTTCTTTGATGCTGATGCGGTGCGCAAGAAAAAGGCGGGAGATGTCACGACAGGGGAACTCGGTCGCGACGCGAAGATGCCGTGGCAGATCAACGGGCGGAAGTGGCATCTCGTCGATCGGCTGGCTCACAACAGCAAGCCCTGCCGGTGGGAAGGTGCTGCGTTGGAACGGGTGATCGACTTCTTGGAAACTGATTTGGTGGAAGCCGCAGAAGCGCCGAGTCAGCAGCAGCCAAGATCAAAGACAAAAAGGAAGTCGGTTCCGTTGGTCGCAGTGGCCGAGGACAGTGGCTCGAAGAACTCACGAGCGGCAAAGTTGAAGAGCCAGTTGACCGGGAAGCTGGCTGGCAAACTGATGACGGCCGCAAAGCTCGAACAAGATCAGTTGGCGCGAGGCGATTCCGCGACGATCGATCCACTCGCACGACTGACGACGAATTGGGAAGAACGAAGCGTTGTCGAAGTGATCGGGCCGGACACATCACACGGCTGGTTTTTGCACGCGATGACCGGCGACGAATGGTTGCTGACGCTGAAGTTCCGTGTTCCCGAAGGAACGTTTCAGCAAAAATCACTGGCGGCCTCGCTGAAGTTGAAGCCGGTAGACGACATTCGTGAGATCGAAGCCTACGGCCGAAGCGAACGAGTTCGCGTGAAAGAGGAGACGACGGGGCCGTGGCAAGAGGTCGTGATCACCGTGCATTGGCTGCGCGAGCTCGACACGCCCGCGTTCTGGGAGTTCCTCGGTACGGCGAAGAAGGCGTACCTTGCGAAGGCTGGCCGACGTCGCATTGTGCCTCGTTGAGATCGCATGGATGCCATCGGTGTCGAGTTGATGTCAGCCAAGTAACCCGAAGCGTGAGCGAGGGCGAACGCTCCACAACGCTCCGAAATCGTGGTGACTGGAATTCGCAGCCCCGTGGATCGTCCGCCCTCGCTGATGCTTCGGGTTAGTTTAGGACACTGGCACAATCAGAAAACCGGCCTCCCCAAAGTTGACCCAATCTGAGACGTTCCCGACACCTCAATTCTCTGGCATGTTGTTCGCGTTGCGGGCGACACCTCATCCCCATTTCGAGGAGTGTCGTCATGTCGAAGATATTCGCAACCACGTTCGTAATACTTTTGATCGGCTCAACCGTCACCACGACAGCGTTGGCCGAGAAACATAAAGCCGAACACAAATCCGCAGAGCACAAACACGAGCATAAGCCCGCGGAGCAAAGACCGGTCGAACACAAGCCCGTCGAGCAACGACAGGAGCAACACCAACAACCGGCATCGGCTGCCACACCGGTGCCGACTCCTGTGCCGCATCATCAAAAGCCGGCTCATGCGGTTCCGCCAGCAGCAGCGAATTCAAATGCAGCTTCTCAACGCAACGAGCAACCAACTCGACATCATGCCACGCCGAATCGACCCACGACAAATAACGTCAATGCACTCAAGCCTGGCCCGATTGATCCAGGCAGTTTGCCAAGCGTCGGTCCTCAGCCATCAATCGCGAGTACGGAATCAGCGACCTCGATGAAACCTACTGGGCCTCCAATGCATCACGTCAGCCCGAAGCCTGCAAGACAATCGCATCACGATCATGCCGCACCGACTCAGACGAGTGGTTTCGTCACGGGACTTACCAACGGACCTGCGCCAGCGAGTGGACGTCCGAGTGGTCAGCGTCCAGCAGACAATGGTCATGCCGCTTCAACTCAATCGGCCACTCCGGGGCATCAAGGCCAGGCGGCGGGGCAGGTCGGCAATCATCCTCAAGGATCGCCAGGTGTCGGACATCATGGTGACGACCGTGGAAATGATCGCGATGACTATCGTGGCCGCGATCGCGACGACGATCGCGATTATCGAGGGAGCTATGCTCACCGACAGCATCACGGCTCACGCTGGGTCTTTGCTGGTTCGACCGGTTACGGCTGGACCAGCAACTATGCCGCTCCGTATGGCGGTGGATACGGCTATTCGTACTCCGCAGTCCCGCTCGCACCACAACCGGTGACGGTTTACGCGCCGACGTATCTGAACGCGCCGCAATCGGTCGCTTCGGTTCCACCTGCGGCGTCAGTTCCGGCACCGCCTCGGCGAGCGATCCCGCCCGCCGATGTGGTCAACGAGATGCCTCTGCGTGAGCTGCAAAAGCTGATGCTGAAAGCGGTCAATGACCTCGAAGATGAACTCGCTCAATCGGATACCGGGACCGAGTGGATTCATCATTTGCAGCTCACATCGATCGCTCGCACCTTGGCCGAATGCGACGAGTCGCTCAACGAACCCGCTCGGTTGCGGATGCAAGGTTTCGCCGACGTCTTTGAAGAAGTCGCGCGCGACGAAGCGTTCAAGTCAGTCTCGCAACTGTGGGGCTTCAACGTACTCAACATCGGCCTGCACGTGATGGCCACCGACCCGGTCGTCTGCCAACGTCATCGTGTCAGCTCCGCCGCCAACGCGCTGTCGCACTCGTTCGATGCGTGGCAGTCAGCCGATCGCTGGCAAACTTACCTCCGCTTGGAATCGCTCGTCTCAATGGACGACACGCCGCCTGACCTCAACGTGCGGATTCAAGAGATCGAAACGTTGGTCGCGAAGTTCGATCGGATTCAAGCGGAAGAGCGTTACAAAATGATCCACGAACAACCGACGTTCCGAGCGACTCATATCGCCCTTCGCAGCTACTTGAACGATCTGCGGAACATCATTACCGAACCGGGCCCGATGCCGGAGATGTAATTCAAAACGTAGCACAGGCGGCTCGCCTGTGTGCCTTAAACAGTGACATCACTGGCGAGCCGTCTGTGCTACGGGTTCGGTTACGGCAGTCCTTCCATCCGTTTC
>JAYUFI010000046.1:0-2938 GCA_043738805.1 Planctomycetaceae bacterium
GACTTGGTAAAGGACGCAGCGACAGTTGAAGATGTCGCCAAGGTGCTCGACTTGCGGGCGCTACCTGTGATGGACGGGGCGAAGCTGTCGGACTCGCGACAATTGGGAACGCTCACTTACGAGATTGAAACCGACTTGAAGAAGTCGTTCGAGTTCCATCAAAAGCAATTCCTCAAGCTCGGC
This sequence comes from Planctomycetaceae bacterium, assembly GCA_043738805.1. Classification (GTDB taxonomy): domain Bacteria; phylum Planctomycetota; class Planctomycetia; order Planctomycetales; family Planctomycetaceae; genus SXKJ01. The sequence continues at coordinate 184 of JAYUFI010000046.1, forward strand.
TGGAAGGAGATGCCGGGAAACCGCTCCGAAGCGACGTATTGCACGACGAATTTTCAGAAAGCCAACTTCGTCGTCACCGTGATGAGTTACGACGGTGCGACGCCAGACAAGCCGAAGTCATCACGCGTCTTCATCACCAATCTCGGCAACGTGCGCTTGAGCAAGCAGCCGGTCGTGAAGGGGGCGAAGACGTTGTACTCCGGCGACGCGGGAGTCAGTTACACGACAGACCTGAAGTTGGGGGAAGCAGCGGAGACGACTCGCAAGCTGTTGCTCGACGCCGGTTGGGAGTCGTATGGATCGCATGATAATCCGCCAGATTCCGTCATCCACACGTTCAAGCGGAATGCGATCAAGTTGATCGCGTTCGTGAGCATTGCTCCGGCGCAGGGTGGCAAGGTCGCGATCTCGCTCAACGAGTCGGTGATGTCGGCGGATATTCCTGCTCCACCGACTGCGGAGGATGTTGTCTTTAGCGATTCGACCAAGACGCTCGATTTCATGACGGTCGACTCGGATGAAGATGTCGCGAAGTTCTATCGGCAGCGGCTCGCGAAGCTTGGTTGGAAGCCTACGACTGATGAGGCCATCAAATCGGAAGGCCAGTTCAAACGCACAACCACGACTCAATACTTTCGCAACGAGGTGAAGGATCTCTTGTCGTTCAACGTGCAACGCCAAGAAGGAAAGGGACGAGTCCGACTGACGCATCTTACCGCCACCGAGTTTGCTGTCGTTGAGAAAAAAGAGAGGGAAGCGGCGGAAAAACTTCTCGCACAGAACAAAGCTCGTGAGGAAGCTGCGGCGGAAAAGGCCGCTGCTCAGAAGGAAGCCAAGAAGAAAATGCCGAAATCGGACGCCGGATTTCCGGACGTCGATGCTCTCATCAAAGACGCGGTCGGTGACGCTTTGAAGGACAGCGGCATCAGCGTAGACAAAGCCGCGAAGGGAGCCAAGAAAGGCAAAGCGGCGGCCGCCAAAGACGCGGTCAGCATTCCAATTCCCGAAGGAGCGAAGAAGGTCACTCAGACCAGCGACAACGTTTTGCAAATCAAACTCCCTGCCGGTAAAGGCCAAGTGGCTGCCGAGTCACTGCGCGATCAGTTGCTCGCTGCCGATTGGGAAGCAGACGATGACGATGATGAAATCGACGAGAACTCCGGCAGCGTCACGCTCAAGAAAGGTGGCAAGAGCCTGAAGCTGACGTTCGTGGACACTGGCCTGGCCGACGTGAATCTCATGCTGATTGGCATTGGAGTGAAGCTTGATCCAAACAAGGTTGATCCGAAGGCGAAGGTCACGGACTCGAAGTCCAAACCGAAAGCCGATCCGGACGACGATCCGCAGCCCGCGAAGAAGATGGCCAAGAAAAAGCCGAAGTCCGATAGCGACGATGCTCCCGCCACTGAGCCGGTTGTTGTCGAACCGGAGCGCAAAGAAAAACCGAAGCAGGGAATCGCCAAACTGTCGAAACTGCCGAATGAAGCGAAGGCCACGGGGGGTGACCAGACGGTCGCTCTGACACACATCATCGCTTACGAGATCATCTCGAACGGCCGCTGGGTGACGAAGATCGTCGCAACGGACAAGCCGATCAAGCAGTCGTCGCTGTTGGCCAGGCTCCTAAAGGCCGGCAACGACGAAGGCTTCAATCTGCCGGAGCCGAACGTGCGGCTTGAACTCGCGGACGATGACCGTCCGAACTCGCTGGGCCTGCGGGTGAAGGATACGGCTGGCGGAGTCGGCAGCAGCGGCCTGAAGGGAGAAGCGCTCGTCGAGGACGGACGGGCTCGCGGATCATTCAAGATGACCAAGCCGGGCGAGTTTTTCGGCAAAACTTACAACGCTGAGATCAGCTTTGACGTTCCGGTGCTCACTCGTAAAGACAAACCGGCGAAGCAACTGGCCGACGCTAAGAAGCTCGAAAACTCCGGCAAGCTGCTGGTCAATGACAAGCCGGTCAAACTGGTCAGCGTCGTGGCCTACGAAGTCAAAGTCTTCGACGAAAAACGGACGGCAATCCTCTTCACCGAGAAGCCGATCAACATGGAGAAGCTCAAAGCCTCGCTGAAGAAAGATGGCAACGACAGCGGCTTGTTCGAGTTTCAATCGCAAGTCAAAGTCGAAATCGACAAAGACGATCGCCCCTCAATGATGAGTCTCTGGCACGACAACGCCTCACTCAACAGCAACTCGGATTTGGTTGGCGATGTCATCGTCGAAGAGGGTCGAGCACGTGGCACCGTGAAGCTCAGCAAGCCGCACGAATTCTTCGGCAAGACGTTCTCCTTCGAGATCACCTTTGACGTTGACGTCCTACCGCTCCCCGCCGCAACCGCCGAGTAGTCTGAACTTGGAAGTACTCCGGTTCGCCGGAGTTTTAGATCAACGAGAGTTTCGCTCAAGAAACTCATAACGCAGGCGGTCATAAGTGAGATGTACGACTGGTGCCGCGTCAGCGAATGAAACAGGGGTTTGCACGTGAGGCAGGATGAGGGAGACTGAGATCAACCAAGGAGGGTTGATAGTGGGCAAGAAATATGTAGCTCGTCTGGTGTCGTGTCCACGTTCGCGAACAACGCACGAAGGTGGACTGGGCCATCGAGCTGGAGGAACTCTTGCGAACCCGCTACGCGACCGCCGAGAAAGTGATCCTCGTGTGCGACAACCTCAACACACACGATGGGTGCGTTCTACGAACGCCCTCTCCGCCGATCAAGCCCGCTCACTCGTGCGTCGGTTGGAGTTCCGCGAC
>JAYUFI010000047.1:0-2937 GCA_043738805.1 Planctomycetaceae bacterium
AAGCGGTCCTCTCCGACGACGAGATCATTGAACTGCAACGGATCGTGCGACAAGTCCCTGTCACCGATCACGTCGTTGAATACGCGCTCGCCCTGACTCGCCAAACGCGAGTGCGGCAAGACGGCACGCCCGACTTCATCAACGAGTGGCTGAGCTGGGGAGCCGGCCCGCGCGCCGTGCAGTACTTGTTGCTCGGCGGCAAAGCCCGAGCGTTGCTGCAAGGCCGCTTACACGTCAGTACCGACGACATCCAAGCAATGGCCCGCCCGGTCCTGCGTCATCGCATCGTCCTCAACTTCGCCGCCGAATCGGAAGGAATCACCCCCGACCGCGTCATCGACCGCCTGATTGAAGGAACTCCCGCCAAAGAAGGCGAACTCAGCCGCGACCCTCGATTCCAAAAAATCTTCGCGGCGTGAGGACGAGTCATGCTGCCGAATGGTGACAATGCTTTCGTTGATCGCGATAAGCTGACCGAGTATTGCCTGAATCCAGAGCACCCGCGCGGTCGTAACAAGGCCAGAGTCTTCGCAGCATCGCTCGGAATCACGATTCAACATGCGGAATTCTTGCGACAAGCCCTTCTCGTGGGAGCACAAACGCAACCCGCGACTGAGTCAGAACTGGATGACTATGGCCAAAGATATGTGGTAGATTTTCCACTCGATGGTCCGACTGGACGTGCAATGGTGCGAAGTTCTTGGATCATCCGCGCGGACGAAGATTTCCCACGATTGACCAGTTGTTATGTTCTGTGACAGGAGCGGCCGAATGAATCACCCAGTTCAATTGCTCGACGTTGTCGCACTCACCGAAGACCTGCCAGACCGCAATCTCAACCGAGGCCAGGTTGGCACCGTCGTCGAAGTGCTCGATCCTGGCATCTTTGAAGTCGAATTTTGCGACAACCAAGGTCGAACCTATGCGATGTTCGCCGTTCCGGAATCCAAACTGATGGTTCTTTACCACCAGCCGGTTCAAGTCGCGTCTTAAATTGGCTTTGCCAACAATTTGGATAGAAGTGAGTCATGCCACAAGTCGTTGTCATTGCTGGGCCGAATGGAGCGGGAAAAACGACAGTCTCCAAGACGCTTCTCTCTGACATTCTGCATTCAAAGGCGTTCGTGAATGCAGATGCGATCGCACAGGGCTTGAATGGTCTGGCACCGGAGACTCAGGCGTTTCAGGCCGGACGTTTGATGCTCAAGCAATTGGATGAGTTCGCCGAAGCAGGCGAGGACTTCGCGTTTGAGACAACTTTGTCTGGCCGAACCTACGCCGCTTGGTTGCGGGGCCTTCGCGAGAAGGGTTATCGAGTCTTTTTGTTTTACTCGTGGCTTAACTGTGCCGACCTCGCTGTGGAACGGGTCCGAATTCGCGTTCAAACGGGAGGTCATTCAATCCCTGAACCGACCATTCGATCGCGGTACGTTCGCAGTTGGGAGAACTTCTTGCGGCTGTACCAACCGATTGCCGATGAATGGCGCGTCGTGGATAATTCGCGCGACAGCGGATATCAACTCATCGCGACGGGGAATCAAATGAACGTCGCAACGGTTCTGAATCAGGAAACATGGGCACGTTTTTGCCAAGGACCACATTCATGATCCAACCCATCCAACGTACCGAACCGAAGCCGCTCGACATGTCCGACGCGGAGTTTGAGCGAATCTGTCAACGCGCTGCCCGCGAGGCAGTGGTTCGCAACGCCAAACTCGGCTTTCCAGCGGTTTCGAGTAAGAACGGCCGGATCGTCTTCCGGTCGGCCGAACAAGTTCTGGCGGAGTTTGCAGCGGAGACAATCTCGCAAAATGTCGGCGTGACCAACTGATTGAGCCTGAAGGACAAACCGATTCGTGAAAACGACCCACAAGCATCTGCGTCCTGAAGTCATCGCTCGCGTCGCGCGACTGGAGATCAAAGCGCGGCAAATCGTTGAAGGCTTTTTGTCCGGCGGGCATCGCAGTCCGTACTTCGGGCAGTCGGTCGAGTTCGTGCAGCATCGCGAGTACGTCCCCGGTGACGATGTGCGGCGGATCGACTGGAAGGTCTGGTCGAAGACCGACAAGGTTTATGTGAAGCTGTACGAGGAAGACACGAATCTGCGAACGACGCTGATTGTGGACCTCAGCGAGTCGATGCGGTTTGGCAGCGGAGCGGAGACGAAATACGACTACGGTTGCACGATCGCGTCGACGCTGGCGTATTTGCTATTGAGGCAACAAGACTCAGTCGGACTGGTTGCGTTCGATGAATCAATTCGGACGCGAGTCCCACCGCACAGCAAACGTACGCACCTCAACGACATCCTCGCCGCACTCGAAGCCGAAGAGCCGCAGCAGAAGACCGACATGTTCGATGTCCTCCGCCACGTGGCCGAAGAACAAGGGCGTCGAGGGATGATTGTGCTCGTCTCAGACTTGCTCGCCCCGCGTCCCGGCTTGTTCAAGGGCTTGAAGATGCTGCGTCACCGAGGCCACGACGTGCTGGTCTTCCATGTGCTCGACGACGAGGAACTCGACTTTAACTTCGCGGGCACGACCAAGTTTGAAGGGATGGAAGAACTCGGCGACATCCTCTGCGACCCGCGATCGCTGCGTGAAGGCTACCTCGCGGCGATGCACACCTACCTTGATGAACTCCGCCGTTTCTGTGCCCAACAAGTCATCGACTACCGCACGATCCGCACCAGCGAGCACATCGACGCCGTCTTGCTGCACTACATGAATCACCGGTTGGGAATGGTGCGGAATTGAATCCGGTGAGCGACTGATGGGGCGTAGAGGACTCATGGGACCGATGAAGTTCTCTTGCTGCTGGACCAATTTTTCGGATTGATCCAACGCGTTCTGGCGAAAGCTTACGAGCCTCTCCCAATAACTTCGCGTTTCAATTTCCGTCAGGCGTTGACGGCTGCCGGTTCAGCCACTTTGATAT
>JAYUFI010000048.1:0-1031 GCA_043738805.1 Planctomycetaceae bacterium
CAAAACGGATGTTGTTGAGGCGTTTGACGCAGTTGTTTGCGTCGTGTTTGTTGGGAAGGGTGTTAAGCGAGCTGAATGCCAATTGCTCAAAACGCTTCAAATAATTTACGCGAGCGTCAGCGTTTCGATACGTAACTCGTTGAGCCGTCAGCTAGAAAGAATCTTCGTGGGATTCTGGCGACAAGTCGAAATCGCGAGCGGGGCCATTCGGCACGACGTTGCCAAGAAACAACGTCAAAACGGCTCATTCGACGTAACTCGTTGAACGGCCAACGCGCACCTCAAATGGCAACAGCGTGGCGTCGCGGCATCATTCGGAAGAACCGAGAAAGTAGACCGGTCACTCCGTGACCGGAATCATCGAGTCACGGAGTGACTCGACTACTTTGAGAGATTTGATGGACACTACCGGTCGTTGCCTCATTCGCAAAGAACCGAGTCCCTTCTCGCTCCAATCGATATTGCCGCAGCGGACTTTGATGAGCCAGCGCGACACCCGATGACGCTGCAGAGAAAACTCCGATGCCTGGCATCAACAACTCAACGCTCACTTCGCCGACAGGCCAGCGCCGCGCATCGTGATCAGGGTGCGGCTGAGGCAACGGAAGCATTAACTGCAAAACGTCTGGAAGATCGCTTTCGTAAATCGCACGACCGCGATTTTGTCGCCCTGCGAAGTTCGTGAGATTCTGACCGTGAACGATATCGCTGCTCGTGCCCCACGAGTGTTTTGAAATGTCTTCGTAAGCGGCCCCGCTTCGTCCCTGTCGAGCACCGACGGGAACCGCAAGACCAGCGATCTGTTCGACGGTTGAATCAAGTGATCGCGTCCATGTCGCCAACTGCTCGATCTGTCTTGGGATTGTGACTGACTGATCCTGATTGACTCGCAGCACTTCTTGACGTTGTCCCCAGAGCGTGACAGTCAACGTGCCAAATAACGGGACCGGTTGGCCGCGCTGATCAAGTCCTCGTAGTGACAGTCGCAGTGCATCCCAATCCTGCTTGCCAAACGTGCTCGCCGGCTGAGC
>JAYUFI010000049.1:0-20463 GCA_043738805.1 Planctomycetaceae bacterium
TTCGACGTTATCCGGCGCATTGACCGTGACTCCAGTCGGCCCGGTCACAAACACCGGCAAGTTGGCGATCGGTGGAATCACCACCATCAATGCGAGTTCAAATAGCATCACGTTGGGCACGGCGGCAAACGTCTTCACCGGCGCGTTGGTACTGTCGGGAAGCAGCGTGACCGTCGGTGCGACGGGCGCGGTGAATCTCGGAGCAACTACGACCACCGGCAACTTGTCAGTGACGGCGACAGGCGCGATCACCGACAGCGGAACGCTGACGATCGGCGGTACAACAACACTCAATGCCGGCAGTGCGGCGATGACGTTGGATCAAGCGGCGTCAGCCTTCACCGGTGCGATCAATCTCACGGGATCGAGCGGCTCGATCTTGAATACGACGGCCACTGTCCTCGGTGCTTGTACGTTGACAGGGTCGTTGGGAGTCACCTCTACCAGTGGCAACGTCACCAACACCGGAAAACTGGCGATTACCGGTGCGACAACGATCAATGTCGGGGCGACCCACGATGTGAATCTCGATACAACGACGAATACCTTCGGTGGCGCGATCTCCATGACGGCTCACATTGAACACGTCATGGCAACAGGTGCGGTGACGTTGGGTGCTTCCAACGTGGCTCTCGATTTCTACGTCATCAATACCGGAACCGTGACTAGCACCAGCGCGCTGACGATCGGCCAGAATGTCCAGATCCTCACGACGGGCGATATCTCGCTGACTAACTCTGCGACCACGATTGGCGGGGCGCTCTCTCTGGGTGGCAAGAATGTCACCGTCGTGGTTTCGGGAGCCGCCGTTGTTACGAACTCCGTCATGACCGGCAACTTCTCACTGACCTCGACAGGAGCTATCACTGACGTAGGTGACATCATTGTTCCCGGTACGGCCTCGTTCAATGCGGGCGCGAACACAATCACTCTCGACGCACCTAACTCCGCCTACACGGGTGCCATCAGCTTGACGGCTTCGGCAGCGACGTTTGTCAACCCGCGAACAACTGTATTGGGTCTCTCCACCGTGACCGGCAACTTGACGGTGACTTCCACAGGCGCGCTGACGAACACCGGCAAGCTCACAATCGGCGGGACGACAACGGTCAACACCGGCTCGCATGATCTGACTCTGGGAACCACAACGAACGCGTTGACCGGCGCGTTGATCCTCACCGGACGCAACGTGGCCGTGGCCGCAACCGGCGCGGTGAACCTCGGTGCGACCACCGCAACGGGGACGCTGTCAGTAACCTCAACCGGCGTGATCACCGACAGCGGCACGATCACCGTGACAGGCGCAACGACGTTCAATGCGACCGCAGCGGCAATCACGTTGGATCAAGCGGCGTCGGCTTACACTGGACCCATCGGCGTGACGGGCTCGAGCGCTTCGATCTTGAATACCCTGCCGACTGTGCTGGGAGGCTCCACGCTCAGCGGCAACCTGACGGTGACTCCCACTGGCGCAGTGACGAACACCGGCAAGCTGATGATCGGCGGCACGACGACGATCGACGCGACGGGATTCAATCTTACGTTGGGCACCGCGACGAACACCTTCACCGGCGCGCTGGTTCTCGCTGGAAACACCGTGACGATTGCCGCAGCCGGTGCCGTGAATCTCGGTGCGATCACCGCCACCAACCTGGCGGTCACGTCAACGGGAGCGATCACTGATTCCGGAACCCTCACCATCGGCGGCACAACAACGCTCAACGCGGGTGCGGCCGACATTACCTTAAACGATGGAAGTTCGACATTCGTCGGAGCACTCGCCGTGATCGCAAAGAACGTCGCGATCACCGATACAGATGCCGGTGGAGTTGATCTCGGTACGATCACGACGACCGGCACTTTGACAATCACCGCCGGTGGTGCTGTCACTGACAGCGGCGTGCTGCATATCGCCAGTACGCTGACGATCATCGCCAATGCGGGAAGCAGCCCGATCACCTTGGATTCGGTGGGCAATTCGTTTGGCGGTGCGCTCAACCTGACCGGCGACCCTGTCACGGTGTCGTAATCACGCCGGCTGACAAATTGCGATCGTGCGTGATGATTGTTCTGAGTTCGACGACGCACGTTTCCGCGAGCATTCTGGCCTGAGCCGGTTTCAGCCTCGCACGGCGGGAATTGGCCGCTGTCCGTTTATTGACCTCCCGATTGATATTGCGCGAGTCCGAATCAGCCGCATGGCGCTAGCCTCGGTTTTTCGCCGACAAAACCGGACGCTATCGCGTTCCGGCTGATTGGCACGGCGCGAATATCAATCGGGAGGTCAATAACCGCAACGCCACCGCGCGAGATATCGCCGTGGAGCACGTCATTTCTTCACGGCCTCTCCGAGTCAGATTACGGACTTCTTGGATAGACTCCAACAGACATGACTCCGCACAACGCGTTGAGTCGTTGCAACCGGAATAGGCCAAGATTGCTCGCGTTGCTGCGGTCGAAATCGTGTCAAGAAAAGGCAACCGGCAGAAATTGCCGTCGATCAATTCTGTGTAACGACGAAGTGGAACACCCCTTCGTCCTGGTTCACAGAAAACGGTTCGTTCAAATCACAATCGAAGGGGAAATTCGTCATGGCACTGTCAGTGAATACCAATGTTGCGTCCTTAAATGCTCAGTTGAATCTTTCCAAAAGCAGCACCCGCTTGAACGCTTCGATGCAGCGGCTCTCGACCGGTATGCAAATCAATGGTTCCGCCGACAATCCGGCAGGACTGGTGGTTTCGCAGTTGCAGAAGAAAGAGATCAACGGACTCAGCGGGGCGATCAGCAACATTGATCGCGGGGTCAACGAAGTTCAGACCGCCGATTCCGCGTTGGGTGAAGTGGGCGATCTGTTGAACAAGATGCGCAGCTTGGCGGTTGACTCGGCGAACTCCGCGACGAACGACACTGCGTCGTTGTCGGCGAATCAGGCAGAACTCACTAAGTTGTCGGCGAGCATCGATAGCATCGCAAACACCACCAAATTTGGGACTAAGAATCTGTTGGATGGAACATTTACAAACCAACAGTTCCAAATCGGTGCGATATCCGGCGAGAACACGACTTTGACGATTGCAAAATCAGATTCGACGACTCTGGCCGTCAATGCGCTCGATTTGACGACCACTTCTGGGTCCAACGCAGCTCTCACGGCGATTGACTCGGCCATTAGCTCTGTCGCCTCGGCTCGCGGCGATTTGGGAGCCTTCCAAGTCGGTACGTTGGAAGCCACCAAGAGCAACAACCAATCGCAGTTGCTCAACATGCAGCATGCTCAATCGAGCTTGCAAGACACCGACTACCAAAAAGAAATCGCGTCATTCACCAGCGAACAGATCCGTCAGCAAGTTGGCTCGACGGTCCTGGGAATGGCCAATCAGTCATCGCAGTCGATCGTCAGTCTGCTTCGCGGTTAGTCTGGAAACCGTCTCTCTCGGGCTTGGGGAAGAAGGGCGAAAGTTCTTCTTCCCCTCCGAGTGACTCGGCGTAATTCGTACATTCGGTGCTTTCCGATACGGGGCAGAGCATTGCCCAGTCACAGACAAAGAAAAAACGAGGTGGCGAGCAAGCGGCAGGAGTTGCCGTCGATTGATTGGTTTGGAGACAACGAAGTGACGCCGATGGGGTGAAGTCCTTCGTTGAGTGACCGGGGATTACACTTCCAAACCAGAATCGATGGAGTTTGCCATGTTGTCGGTTAACACAAATGTCGCGTCGTTGACGGCGCAATCGAACCTGTCGAAGAGCACCAGCATGCTCCAAAAATCCATGGAGAAGCTGTCCACAGGCATGAAGATCAATCGGGCCGCAGATGACTCTGCTGGTTTGGTGACTTCAGAATTATTGAACAAAGGAATCTCAGGACTCACGGGAGCGATCAAGAACATCGACCGTGGTGTCAACGTTGTTCAGACCGCCGATTCCGCACTTGGTGAAGTCAATGACCTGCTGTTGAAGATTCGCGGACTGGCGGTTGATTCCGCGAACTCTGCAACACAAGACACCGCTTCGGTCGCGGCGAATCAAGCGGAAACAACCAAGCTGCTCGCCAGCATCGACCAAATCTCGACCACGACGAAATTTGGCACCAAGCCGCTGCTCGATGGAACGTTCACTTCTCAACAGTTTCAGATCGGTGCCTATGCGGGTGACACGACGACGTTGTCCATCGCTAAGTCCGATTCCACGACGTTGGGAATCAATACCGTTGACCTGACGACGACTGGCGGAGCGAACTCGGCCATCACGGCGATTGATGCTGCGATCAACACCGTGGCTTCCGCTCGCGGAGACTTGGGCGCGTTTCAATCGGGAACGTTGGAAGCAACCAAGAACAACAATTCATCGCAGTTGCTCAATCTCCAACAAGCACATTCTTCACTGGTTGATACGGACTACCAAAAAGAAATTGCGAACTTCACGAGCGAACAAATTCGCCAGCAAGTCGGTTCGACAGTTCTCGGCATGGCGAATCAATCATCGCAGTCAATTCTGAGTTTGCTGAAGGGCTAATTTCGAGGACGTTCTCTCTGTCTTTCGACGATGAGGGGGGCCTGCTTCGGCAGCGCTCCCCTTTCTCGCGTTGTTGTGGCGACTTGAAGAATTTCTGGTCGGAGCCATCATGCCTATCACCTTCACGGGGCTGTCATCGGGGATTGATACCAATCTGATCATTACGCAACTGGAGCGTTTCAGTCAGACGCGGATCAACACACTTCAGACGAAGGCTCAAGACGCAACGAGCAAACAAACTTTACTCAGCAACTTGCAAAGCAAATTACAGACATTGCAGTCCGAAGCTGACACGCTGTCCAAAGCTCAAAACAGTGTCTTCGATCGGCGAGCGATTACCTCCAGTGACGAAACGATCGTCAAAGTGGCGGCCGGAAGTGCGGCCGATCCCGGCGTTCAATCGCTGCGAGTGCTCGGTCTGGCTCAAGCCAATCAAATTGCGTCCCAAGGCTTTGATGATCTCAACAGCCAAATCACCCAAGGAAGCTTCCAGATCAAGGCCGGTGGCTCAACTGCCACGATCACGATCGACTCATCGAACAACACACTCTCCGGTTTGGCGAAAGCGATCAACAGCGCCGGTGTCGGAGTGACCGCGTCCGTGATCAACGACGGATCGGACGAGCGAACTCAGCCGTATCGGTTAGTGTTGTCCTCGAACAAGACCGGTACTGATAACGCCATCACAATCACGAACAGCCTTGCCAGTGACGGTTCGGGAGCCTTTCGTCCGGAATTCGGCAGCACCTCTGTTGGCCAACCGGTTCTGGGATCGAGCTTCTCAGGAACCTCAACCGTGACTGCGAACTCCGGCGCGGGCAACTATACCGGGACCGCCAACGATACTTTCACGTTCACCGTTCAAACGGGCGGAACAGTCGGCACGGATGATGGTATTCAGCTCGCCTATTCCAATTCCAGCGGAACCAAAGCCGGCACACTGACACTGGACCACACCGATAGCGGAGTGTCCAAGGCCGTCGTGGACGGTGTCGCCGTGACGCTCGGAGCCGGCTCGCTCAACACGGGCGACAAGTTTTCGATTGATGTCTCTGCACCACAAATTCAAGCGGCGAAGAACGCGCGAATTCAACTCGGTTCGGGCGACGGCGCAATTGTCGTACAGAACTCCTCGAACCAAATGACAAATCTGATTCGTGGCGTGACTCTCAGCTTGCAAGCGGCTGATCCGACGAAGGACATCATCCTCACAACAACAAATGATGTTGCTGCCGCCACGACCGAGATCACGAACTTCGTCAGCGACTACAACGACTTTCTTTCGTATCTGACAAAACAAACAAAGTTCGACTCCAAGACGAACGTCGCTGGTCCGTTGGCGGGAGATCGCTCGGTCTCCGATCTCCGCGATGTCGTGCAGAAGTCGATCTTGTCGATCACGCCCGGATTGTCGCCGTCAGCAAATCGCTTGAGCGCTCTGGGCATCAAGCTCGATGACCACGGAGTATTGCAAATTGACCAAGCGAAATTGGCAGACGTGCTCAACGACCGCGTCTCCGGAGTCACATTCGCCGACGTCAAAAAACTGTTCACACTGCGCGGGCAATCGTCGTCCAACGGCATCGAATTCATTACTGGCAGCCGCTTCACGAAGAGTTCAACGACTCCCTACGAAGTCGATATCACGCAAGCAGCCGAACAAGCCACGCTGACCGCCGGAAATGACCTCGCCAGTTCGATCACGCTCGATAGCTCGAACAACCAACTGGCGGTCTCGGTCAACGGAAAAAATAGCACTTTGACGCTGGCCGAGGGAACTTACACGCCACTGACACTCGCTCATGAAGTGCAATCGGAAATCAACTCCGCACTCTCGTCAAAAGGTGGGAGCGTGACCGCCTCGTTGTCCGGTCAGAAGTTGGTTCTGAATTCCGATCGGTACGGTTCAACGTCTGCGCTCTCGATTGATTCTGGATCGGCGTTGTCGATCCTCGGATTCGCTGGCGGCGAGACCAACCAAGGGCAAGACGTGGCCGGTCAGTTCCTCGTCAATGGCGTTGCCGAGACTGCAACGGGGCTCGGCCAAATCCTGACCGGCTCCTCATCGAATGCGAATACCGCCGACTTAGCGATTCAAGTCAGCCTGACTGGCTCGCAAGTTCAATTCGGAGTTGATGCCACGCTCGACGTCGCACACGGTCTCGCGTCCCAGTTAAGCAACGTCCTCGAAGGGCTGCTTGATTCCACCAACGGACGGTTGAAAACAATCACCGATCGCTTCTCCAAAAACGTTGACGACGCCCAAAAGGCCATCACGAAAGCCCAAACTGACTTGACGACTCAAACCGCATCGCTGCAACAACAATTCGCCAACATGGAGCAGACCATCAGTCAGCTTCAGGCTCAAAGTCAGTTTGTTCTCAACACGCTCAGCCCCGGTTCATCATCGAGTTCGTCGAGTGGGTCCAAGCTGAGCGTTGCTGGTTGATCACTTTTTGAAACGACAAGACTTCTCCCTACGATGGTTAAGGACTGACACTGATGAAACCACTCGACGCCTATCGGTACGATCAACAAACGCCAAATTGGACTCGCGTGGAAATGCTTTTGGCGGCCTTTGATGGTGTGATCGAACGGCTGAAAACTGCCGAACAGCATTTGGCCAAAAACGAAATTCTGAAAGCTCAACCCTTCCTCGTCCGAGCCCAACGGATCGTTCTCGAACTGTATTCTGGACTCGATCTGCGACACGGCGAAGTGCCGGACAACATGGGCAAGTTGTATCTCTTCGTGCTGCACTCGATCGGCATGGGGGAGACGTTGAATTTGCCGACCGCATTGGACGTGCTGGGCATCATCCGCGAAGGACTCGACGAGATTCGTGAGACCGCAAACGAAATGGAACGTCGCGGCCAAGTTCCTCATGCCCCGTTTCAGACGCACATCTTGCAAGATGTGGCTGGCTAGCGGCGATTCGATGAGTCGTTGCGTGTGGCCTGCAGGTCTTGAGTGAGTCGCAAGGCCATCTCGGAATCGGTCGCGTCGAGTTCCGCAAGTACTCGCGCGGCATCACGGTCCTTCAGTCTTCTCAGCAACGAGGTCGCGGCACGCACACTTCCTTGCTGGGCCAGTCGATTCACCAGTACGGCGGTGTCGCGCACCGTTTGCACGTCTCTCATGGAAATCAGCGGTCGCGTGGTCGCGGCTGACTCGACTGGTTTTGCTGATGAGGTTGCAGTCGTGATCGCTGGACGTTCTGCGGAGAATCTTCTTTCTTGCTCAGCCAGTCGAGTCGCCGTGTCACGCAACAGAGCAATCTCATCTGAAACCTTTCGGCGCAGTTGATCGACCGATTGTTGCTCCTCGCGGATTTCGTCATACACGATACGCAGTGCGTCCTGCTTCGCTTGCACGTCGGACTCACGCTGGCGGACTTCACTGAGCTGACTTTGTAGTTCGCTGGTTCGTGAATCTTCCGCAACATCGAGGTTGCTGTTTGCTCGCTTTGATCGACTCGGACTGCGCGACGAGCGAATTTCCTCTGTGGCAGACTTTATGTTGTTGGACTTCCGACGCGGCGATGATTCGCCGACTTGCGGATCGTCGGCCTTCCACAATATCTCTGACATGGCCGAGGCGACGACGAAGATCAAGATCGCTGTGATAAATCCTGCCGCGACAATTTTCATGGAACGATTCCAACGATCTCATCCAAATCGCAAAACGATTTGGATGGCGACAACGACGATTACATCTGCATGCGCATCACTTCTTGATAAGCCTCGACCACTTTGGACTGCACTTCGACAAACACTCGAAGGCTCAGGTCCGCCTTCGCCATCGCCAACATGGTTTCGTGAATGCTGTCTGATTGGCCGGTCGCGAGTTTCTGTACGGCGTGATCGGCTTGAGTTTGTTGAGCGTTCGTGTCGGCCACGAATTTCTGAATGACGTTGCCAAACGAGCCGTCGCCCACCTTCGAGGCGGCTGCTCCCAACCCAGAGACTGCTTCCGAACCTGTACTTCCCAGGTTGATCGAATTGATGTGCACGAGCGGTTTCCTTCCGAGTCCTCAGCTCATCCGCGTGTCAACGCGAGTGCCGATTGACTCAGTTCTAAGAACGATTGAGCCACTCGCAAATTGGCTTCGTAAGCTCGACTAGCCGTGATCAAGTTGACCATTTCTGTGGGCAGACTGACATTGGGCATCGTGACAAATCCATCGGCGTCAGCGTCTGGATGTCCGGGGTTGTAGATCCGCGGCATTTCCGATTGATCATCCACGAGCCCCGCGACACGCACTCCGCCCAGGCCAGATGTTCCGTTCGCTTCGACTCCCGATAAGACGGTTTCAAACACCACGTCGCGGCGACGATAAGGGCCACCATCGGGCGTTCTTGTCACCGACGCATTCGCGATGTTATTGGCCACAACCTCCATCCGCAGACGCTCGGCTCCTAAGCCAGAGGCCGCGATGTTGAGTGCGCCCAATGCTGAATCGAAACTCATGTGGCCTCCCGGAAGAAGCGAATCCAAGACACCGTTATCGCCGCTGGCGATGTTTTTGTAGTGCGACGTTCCACGCCGCACTTCACGACACAGAGTGTCGTGTCACATTTTTGCGGCTTCGCCGCCTGATCGAGAGTTATCCGGAGCGCCCGTTGACGGCCCGTTTCATCATGCCCAATTTCGTGGTCAACAATTGCAAGTAGGTGTTTCCCAAGAGCGTATTCTTATTGAGACGCATCATTTCCAAGTCGATTTCAACGTTGTTCCCATCCGGCCGTGTCGGTGTGGTTTGATCTTCAACAACATCCGGTTTCATGGCCTTCACAAATGACTCTGGTTGAGCGGCCAATTGCTCCGCCAAGTTGTCTTCAAAGCGAACGTCCTTGCGGCGATAGCCGGGGGTATTCACGTTCGCGACGTTCTGCGCGAGCACTTGGTGTCGCAGTTGCGTGACGTCAGTGAGTTTCGCGAGAAGAGCAAATTGTGAAGGGATAACGGCCATACTGGTCATATCGGATGTAGGGGTGGTGACAGTGAGAGAGAGAAAGTCTCAATGAAGTGATTTCTTCAGAAACATTGCCGTCTTGTCAGGTGAATTCGGACTTCCAGTTGAGCATTCGCGGAGACTGCCGGATGAGTCGGGGAAATCTGGACATAATTCTGAGGCGACAGGCCGAATGTGCCGCAAGCGGCTCCTGTTTCACTCGATTGAACATCAGTCGGGAGACGTCATTGCTCAGCCTGTTTTGACGCCACCGCAAAGTTTGCCCAATCCATAAAGTCCAAAATATCCTCAATGTTTACCAAAGCGTGGACGATCCCTCAGAGAACACCACGAACTTCACGACAAACGATTGATTCTATTTTCATTGTGGCCGGTTGCACCAATATCTGCTGACGCTGAAGTGACGAGATCCTTCAATGAGCTTGAAAAAAATACTGTTGATTGTGGGTGTCGGAGCGATCTCTGCGGCCGTCGGTGTTGCGATACCTCTGGTGATGAGTGGTGGAACCAAAGTGGTACATGCCGATACGGCTGCGGTTGAGCACGATGACGGGCATCATGGTGGCAAGCCGGCGGCAAAAGCCGACGCACACGCGAAGGATGATCATGGGGCGGCAAAAGCTGATGATCACGGCAAAGCGGGCGGAGAGCATGGCGCGGCTCCTGTGAAGACCGGGCCCCAATACATTGAGTTTGGACGGATCGTTGTCAATTTGAATGAACCCTCGCTGACAAAATATCTCTCGATCGACATTACGTTGATGGCGGATGCCAAAGATGAGGCATCCGTGAAGTCCGCGATCGAAAGCCGCTCACCACTTTTGCGCACATGGCTCACCAGTCATCTGGCAGACAAGAGCATGGAGGATATTCGTGGCAAGGTGGGAATCAACCGACTCCGTCGGGAGATTCAAGATCATTTCAATACGCTGATGTTTGATGACGGTCGCGAGCGTGTGGGTGATGTGTTGTTTGAAGAGTTTCATGTGGAATAGCCCGCCGCCGCATGGTGCGACAAAGGATTGTTACCTAACGCACGACAAGGAAGAGCCGCGTTCATGTCTTTGCCAACTCACGACTTTACTCGTCCACTTCGATTGACCCCGGACCTCAAGACTCGGTCGGTGCCGTGGCTGAATCGAGCCCACTCCATCTTCGCCGAGTCGATGGGTTCATTGGGCCTGACGCTGCAATCTCAGTCACTCGATCAAAGTACCGCTTGGCCGTTAGAGACGCTGGCTGGTTGGACTGGTCGGCCGTTGGCGTTTCGCGTATCGCTCGCCGGCAGCCCGACCATTTTGGCGTTGCCCAATCGTCTGGTGCAGAGCTTAGTTCTCGCGATGCTGGGCGATTCGATTCCATCGGAGATGACTGAACGCGATTTGTCAGCCGTCGAAGTCAACTTGTGCGAGTTGGTGGTCAAGACATTCATCAGCAGCTTGATCGATGCGTGGATTGACGAGTCTTCGGTCACCGTCGAACTGCGTGAACGCGAGCCGAATCTGCGCCGCTCAAAACTCTTTCGACCGAGTGAACCACTCGTGATCTGTCGCTCCGCGATCACGCTCCAAGGCAGCGAACATCTTTGGTCGTGGCTCGTGCGGATGGAGACCATGCAAGACTTGTTCGGCACGGTGCCGACTGGCCCGGCAGTGACGCACAGTGCGCCGCAACGTCAGCAAATGGAATCGCTCGTGCGTGCGATGACGCTGCCGCTGACCGTGAAGCTCGGTCAGACACAACTGACGACACCGCAACTAGCCGGATTGAAAATTGGCGATGTCGTAGTGTTGCAGCAACGAACAACGGAACCGCTCAAAGCGTTCGTCTCTGGTCGTCCCGCATTCATGGGCTGGCCCGGACAGATCGCTGGCAAACAGGCATTTCAAATCGAAACAGACTTGTCCAAGTGATTGGGCTCAAGGCACATCGACACGTTTGAATTCAAGGAACGTCGCATGACTGAAACACTCGAAGAGGCTCTCGAAACCGTTGATCAAGAACTCGATCACGCTGGAGCGTTGCAAGATTCCACCGATTGTTCGACATGCAACGACGTGGCGGCTAAGACCCCGCAATTCGCGCGGCTGACACCGACGCACGGCACTGCGGATCGCGGACTGGATCATCTCTATGCGGTCAAGTTGGAAGCCGAAGTCGTGCTCGGTCGCTCGACGTTGTCGGTGGATGAGATGCTGAATCTCGGTGTCGGGTCGGTGGTCGAATTGGATCGCATGGTTTCCGAGCCGGTGGACCTACTCGTGCAGAACGTGCGAGTCGCTCGCGGCGAAGTCGTTGTGTTGAACGATCAATTCGCGATCCGCATTACAGAAATTGTCGGGTCGAATTGATACACCGCGATTATGCACTCGGCTCGTCACGCGGAGCGTGATGGCTACGTTGTGTTGAATGTGAAACAGTCATGGCAAGGATGCCTTCATGCGATGTTTTCTGTTCTGCGGAATCTTGCTGCTGACGCTCACTGGTTCATTCCTTGAAGCGGCGGATGCTCCGCCATCGCGCGTTGCCGACGATGCTCACGGAAGCACGGCGACGACTCGTGATGCGGGAGTTGATTTCAGCTACTCGCCCAACTGGCCGGAGCCGCCGGACACAAGCGGCATGTTGCTGCGACTCGCCTTCGGAACGGTCGCCACGTTGGGGTTGTGTGTGGCGACGCTCGTTGCCGGGCGACGTTGGTTGCAACGTCCGACCGACGGCAAGACTGCAAAGAAATTACAGATTGAAGAGAGCGTCATGCTCGGTCATCGCGCGACGTTGTTCCTCGTGAAAGTGGGTGAGACTCATCTGATCGCGGGAACGGACGCCGGTGGCTTGAAGTCGCTAATCGTCTTGCCGACCTCGTTCGCTGAAGTTTTGGATCAACAAGTGGAGGCGACTGAAGCGGTGTCGCCAGCAAGCGTCTCGCTAACAGTTTGGAAACCGGAAGCCACGCAAGCGGCCTAGTAACCCGCAACGTCAGCGAGGGCAGGCGCTGCGGGTTACTAAGAGTGAGTGGATGGTAGGAGGCCAGCATGTCGAACATCGAACACGTTGCGGAACAGCTCAGCGATTCGGGGTTTCTGCAAAACCTTTCGCCGCCGATTCAGATGTCGTTGATGATGGGAAGCCTCGCGCTGTTGCCGGCGGCGTTGGCTTGCCTGACCTGTTTCACACGCATCGTGATCGTGCTGTCGTTCGTGCGGCGCGGGATGTCAACGCAGGAAATTCCGCCGAACTCCGTACTGATGGGACTCGCGCTGTTTCTGACGTTTTTCATCATGCAGCCGACATGGAACACGCTCAGCGAGAAAGCAATCTCGCCCTATTTGGCCGGGAAAGTTTCCGGACTCGAAGCGTTACAACGCGGGGCCGATGTGCAAAAAGTGTTCTTGCTGAGGCAGACTCGTAAGCAAGACCTCGCATTGTTTCTGCACATGTCGAAATCCGGCCCGATCAACGAGGCGAAGGACACGCCGCTGGCGGCGCTTGTTCCGGCATTCATGATCAGCGAGTTGAAGACAGCCTTCCTGATGGGCTTTTGCGTTTACTTGCCGTTCTTGTTGGTCGACATCGTCGTCTCCGTTGTGTTGATGTCGATGGGCATGATGATGATGCCGCCGGTGATTATCTCGACGCCATTCAAAGTGTTGTTGTTCGTTTTGGCTGACGGCTGGCATCTGATCGCTCTGGCGGTGAATCAAAGTTTTTTGTGAGTCCGCAGAATACACGAAAAAACACGGAAGGGCTGCAATGAATTGTCAACAGGACGTTGAGGCGAACGCGAATGAACGCCAGAAGAAACAACAGCAAAACGAAAGCAGCCGACACGCTGACAAAGTCACCTGACACTGTCCTACACGTCATTTTCTTTGGTCTTCTTTCCGTGTCTTTCAGTGTGTTCCGTGGGCCAAGACCAAAACGTCTGAGGATCGTTTGCTATGTCTGATCTCGATCCCATCACTATCGGTCGCGAGTTCTTGTACTTCGCCACGTTGCTGACGTTGCCGGCGCTCGCGGTCAGTTTGTTGGTCGGCTTGGTGATCAGCATTTTCCAAGCAGTGACGAGCATTCAAGAACAGACTTTGAGTTTCGCTCCGCGCATCTTGGCGTTGGCAGGGTTGTTCGTGGTGTTGATGCCCTGGATGTTGGAGATGTCGGTGTTCTTCACCACGCAGATGCTCGCGCGAGCGGCTCATATGGGTCAGTGATCATGCACGCCATTATCGAAACTTGGTTCGTCACGCTGGCCTTGATTTTGGCTCGCGTGTCGGCGTTTTTGGCGTTGGCACCGGTGTTGGGTGGGCGAATGGTGCCGAAGCTGGTGAAACTGTCGCTGGCGTTGGCGTTAGCAAGCTTCTGGTTCACGAGTAGCGGAGCTGCTCAGGCTCAGACAGTCTTCTCGCTGAATCAATCGCCGTGGTTGGGGCTGATTCTGGCTGTCGCGCGCGAGGCGATCATCGGAGCGGTCCTGGGCTATGCCTTCAGTTTGTTTCTCGTGCCGTTTCGAATCGCCGGAGAATACATCGCTCAAGAGATGGGCCTGACGTTGGGCTCGATCACCGATCCAACGCGGTCACAGCCGAGCACTGTCATGGGCGAATTCTTTGAGTTGGTCGGTACATTGCTGTTCTTGTCGCAGAACGTGCATCACCTTTTCTTGGCGATGCTGCATCGAACGTTCGCGTCGCAGCCGTTGGGCGGATCGTTCTTGCCGATTCCGGTTGGGCGTCAGTTACAGGCGTTGGCTTCGGTCACGGAATGGGGGTTGTTGCTCGCAGCTCCGGTGGGCTGCGTGATGTTTTTAACGTCACTGTTGCTGGCATTGCTGACGCGAGCGGCTCCGCAATTGAACTTGATGTCGGCGGGGTTCGCGTTGCGTGTGCTGGTCGGAATGCTCGCGATGTTGACGCTGTGGCCGGAACTCGTGCCGTGGATGTTGTCGGTCTTGCATCGGTCCTCTTCGTTGTTGACGGGAGGCTCATGAGATGGCCGATCACGACGAGGGACTCGAAAGAACAGAACAGCCCACGGAGCGTCGCCGCGAAGAGGCTCGCGAGCAGGGACAGTTCGCGTTTAGTAGCGAGTTAGCCAATTCGTTGTTGCTGCTGGCAGGCGCGACGATGATCACATGGGGAAGCGGTTCGCTGGTAAACGGTCTGCATTCGGTGTTGCGAGAGCGTCTGCAATACTTGCCTGTCGAGATGAATTCGCACGAGGCAAGCGACCTCATGCAGCGAGTCGCAGGACGTGGACTGGAAATCGTCAGCACGTTGTGCGGTGGCATGTTCGTCGTCGGCTTGGGAGCGAACCTCGCTCAAGTTGGTTTGCGAGTGACTCCCGAATCGCTGGGGCCGAAGTGGGAGAAGCTCGATCCTGTAACGGGTTGGCAGCGGATTATGTCGTTGGCGGGAGTCGCGCGCGGCATTTGGGCGATCACGCGAGTCATCTTGATCTCTGCCGTTGTCTGGTGGGTGCTGCGCGGAGCGGACGGGATCATCGCGTCACTCCCATCGGGCACGCTCGGCGAGAGTGTCAGTACGACTTGGGACTTGGCCTCGCGCATGATCGTGGCCGTCGCCGGTTCGTTGGTCGCCATCGGAGCAGGCGATTATGCCGTGCAATGGTTCCGCCACGAGAAGTCACTGATGATGTCCAAGCAAGAACTCAAAGAAGAACAAAAAGATGAAGAAGGTGACCCGCTCGTCCGCAATCAACGCCGCCAACGAGCTCGCGACATCGCCACTCAACGCCGAGCGATCGCAGAAGTCCCGAAGGCGACCGTCGTCATCATGAACCCGACGCACTTCGCCATCGCCTTGCGTTACGAACGCGGTGTGACCTCGGCTCCAATCGTTGTGGCCAAAGGCCGCGATTCATTCGCACTGCAAATCGCCACGAAAGCTCGCCGTCACGGCATCCCTGTCATCGAACGCAAACCGCTCGCGCGCGCGCTCTACAAAGTGACCAAAGTCGGACAAGAAATCCCACAGGGAATGTTCCTCGCCGTGAGCGAAGTGCTGGCGTATGTGTACCGGTTGAAGGGAGCGGCGGCGTAGGAGCCGAAACCCTGGAATGCTGCGGCTCGACGCAGCACTCCATCCAGTTGGAATTTTGGGCGATGGACTCAAACAAAATGACTTTCGATTAACCAACTTTCATAGTTCGGTGTCTGGCGTATGAAAATCCGCATTGCAATTGAACGAATGGCTGCGTCAAGCGGCAGCACTCCTGGGAAATAAATCATGAGCACCGTTGCTCTTCCTGCTTCAGCCACCAATCAGCGTTCCGAACTCGTCTTTCCGCTTGCGGTCATGGCGATGATTTTGGTGTTGATCGTGCCGTTACCGACGGCGTTGCTCGACGTGTTGCTGACGCTCAATCTCAGCATCACGATTTTGCTGTTGTTGGTGACGCTGGGTGTCGGGCAGCCGTTGGAGCTGTCGGTGTTTCCGTCGACGTTGCTGGTGCTGACGCTAGCTCGGCTGTCGTTGAACGTGGCGACGACACGGTTGATCTTGTTGCAGGCAGATGCGGGGAAGATCGTCGAGACGTTCGGCAACTTCGTGGTCGGCGGTAATTTGATCGTTGGGCTGGTCGTGTTTTTGATTCTGGTGGTGATTCAGTTTTTAGTCATCACAAAAGGTGCGACGCGTATCTCGGAAGTCGGCGCGAGGTTCGTGTTGGACGCGATGCCCGGCAAGCAAATGGCGATTGATGCGGACCTCAACGCGGGCGGTATCAACGACGTTGAGGCGAAGCGGCGGCGCAGCGTGTTGTTGCAAGAAGCCGAGTTCTTCGGAGCGATGGACGGTGCCAGCAAGTTCGTGCGCGGCGATGCGGTCGCGGGACTGGTCATCACGGTGATCAATCTGGTTGGCGGGATCATCATTGGAATGCTCAATGGGATGCCGCTGGCTCAGGCCATTCGGACCTATTCGATCCTGTCGATCGGCGATGGACTGGTTTCGCAGATTCCTGCACTGATCACTGCGATCGCGGCAGGCATGTTGGTGACAAAGTCCTCGAACCAGATTGGTCTCGGTTCGGAAATCGGTGCGCAGTTTTTGACAAAACGTCGTCCGCTGCAAATTGGCGCGGGGATTCTCAGTCTGTTCGCGTTGGCTCCGGGGATGCCGACAATCCCGTTCTTGTTGATGGCGGCGGGACTGTGGACAGTCGCGCGAAAACTTCGTCCGACGGACGCTCGCACAGACAAGTCTTCAACAGAGCAAGCCGCTTCGGCGACTCCGCTTTCGCCGATGGAAGAGCACTTGTCGGAGTTCTTGGAGACCGACCGCGCGTGCATCGAGATCGGTAGCCGCTTGCTGGGAATGGTCGATCCACCACGCGGGCTATCGTTGTTGCAGCGGATCGGCACGCTGCGGCGTGATCTGGCGAAACGCTCAGGAATGTGGATTCCGTTGGTGCGAGTCCGCGACAACGCGATGCTCGAACCGCAGGACTATCGCATTCTGATTGGCGGTCAAGAGGTCGCTCGCGGCACATTGCAACCGGATCGAGTGCTCGCGATCTCGCCCGATGGGACGCCGCTGCCGCTCATGGGACTCGACACGAAAGACCCAGCGTTCGGTCTACCGTCGAAATGGATCAGCGAGAACGATCGCTCACAGGCAGAACTACTAGGGAGCACCGTCGTCGATGCGCCGAGTGTGCTCATCACGCATCTACGAGAAATCTTCAAGCGACATGCGAGTGAGCTGCTCGGTCGCGAAGACGTGACGAAGCTGATCGACCAAGCGAAGGCGACATCAGCGGCAGTGGTCGATGAGTTGATCCCGAATCTGCTGTCGATGGGAACGGTTCATCGAGTGCTCACGGCGCTGCTCGAGGAACGAGTGCCGATCACGAATCTCACACGCATTCTCGAAGCACTGGCGCATCACGCTCCGACAACGAAAGACCCCATCGAATTGGCCGATCGTGTGCGCGGCTATTTGCCACGAGCGATCTGCGAACCGTTCCTCGACGCCGAACACCGCATCCACGCGATCGTCTTCGATCCGCATCTCGAATTGGAACTCCGTCGCAGCCTGCAAGAAAAAGACAAACGCTTGGCGATCCCACCGGACGCACTCGAAGCCTTGATCGTCCGCCTCGCCGCCGCCTTGCGCGAAGCGAGTCAGCAGCAAGTCGAAGTCGCACTGCTGGTCGATTCCTCGATCCGCCGTCCGATCCGACACTTGCTCTCGCGCGGCCTGCCCGACCTGTCGATCATCGCATTCACCGAAGTCCCGAATGACGTAATGCTGGAAGCGGCGGCGATCATCAAGCGAGAAGAAATCTTCGGGACGAAGACCGCGGCGAATGAGGCTTAGGCATTCTCGCAAATATCGACAAAACGTTCCTTGGCGAGCCGGGCGGCTCACCAACTCATTTCACTTCAGACTCTTCACCAGATCGCGGCACGACGTTTACATCCCACACGTGGAACAAGAATGGCGAGGTCGGTTGCGTGAACCACGGTAAGAAGCTCGTCTTACTCGGAGGCAACTTGCTCAGCGCGGGGTTGAGTCGGATCAGCGCGAGCCGCGTCCCTTGGAAGTCCCAACCGGCACACATGAATTGACCCGGAAGCCGCGCGGTCGCAATGCGGCGGCGTGAGCTTGTCTGCCAGAGCGACAACGTCGTCTCGATCGTCACGTTCTCTTTCGCGCCGGAGTACGACGTGTGCAGAGTCAGCAACGCACTCTCGGTGCGATGAAAGGTTGGCGATTGCACCATCGCTGACGGTTCACCGGCTGGGGACTTGATCGTGCCCGTGACTTCCCTTTTGTTGAGATCACCGAGAAGCACGCCATCGTGAAACATCGCGACAGCGAACGGTGCCTGAAGTTGTCCCGGAACTGCGTGCTGAGCGGCGATCGACAACGCCAACTCGCCTGCCCGGTGCGGCAACGGTTGTCGCCATTCTTCTTGCAACGAACTCGTGGCTGAAACCACCAAATCACTTTGGGAATTCGGGTCAAATTGGAGTATTTCGTAGCCCGCAGGATTTCCGTCCGGCGCGGGTATTGTTCCGTGCCCCGTCGCTGTGTAACCGCTGACTGAAACGAGCTTCCTACCGCCGTGTGAAAAAGCGAGGTCCACCACTTGCCCGTCATGCACTTTCTTGCGGCTGATGAACCCCAATCGCTTCGACGAAAGCAGCGATCGCGAGTCGGGCTTGTCCAGTTCATTCAGCAACTCAGGATGATCGCGATATCCGAGGTTGCCCCAGAGTTCGATCGTGCCGTCCACTTTTCCGATCGCGAACAAGCTGCCTCCTCGCGGCGAAGCGACAATCTTTCTCGCACCCGTGTCTTGATAGCGGAGTTTGTTCGGATGCCGTTTCGCGTACTCCGAAAGATCGGGGACGGCCGCGATCGTCGGATGCTCGTCCTCAACAGTGGCGAGCAATTCGCCGGTCATCGAATTCCAAAACTGCACGACTGTGTGTTCGCCGACTGTCGCCATGACCTGAGTCTGCGGCGCGACCGCGATGCCGTACAAGCCGCCCGCTTCATCACGCGGCTGAGGGAACTCAAACATCACGCGATTCTCTTTCAAGTTGGCGAAGTAGCCTTTGCGATCCGCGGCGAGAAACATCGCGTCTCGATTCGGCATCACGATGTGCGCCCACGGCATTTGATTGTCGTCCAACTTCTTGATCGCTCGTCCTGCGAGCGACAGCGTCAATTCCGGTCGCGGCGAATTCGGATCATTCACAATCACCGGAGCCGCCGGTTGCTTCGCCTCAAAGTTGAGGTCCGCAAACTTCCGCTCCGCCGCTCGATACCGAGCCATCACCGACCCCAGTCGAACGAAGAACACCACGACCGACAGCACCAGCCAGCACTTCACAACGATACGAACTCGATTGGAAAACATGAGCTAACCTCTCTCCTCGCGTAGCACAGGCGGCCCGCCTGTGCCTTCGTAACCCGAAGCGTCAGCGAGGGCGATCGCTTCTGTCGTTCAGCCCCAACGGGGCGAAATAGTCTTCGTCGTTTTACTTCGCCCCGTTGGGGCTTCCTGAATCCGCACAAAATTACACTTACACTTGCCCTGGTGACGCCCCGTTGGGGCTAAACCACAAAAACTGCAATTTCAAAACTGATGCTTCGGCTGACGAGTTCCGCTCAGGCGAGCCGCCTGAGCTACGGTTACGGCAGGTCCATCTGACACCAACGCTTGAACGCCAATCGACTCACCCCAACGCCGATGATCGATGCAACCAAACTCAAGCACGCCATCAGCGGAAATCCCCATCCGTCTTGAATCGCAGAGGCTCCAATCGGTGCGGCGACTAGGAGTCCAAAACAACCTCCCATCACCATACTCATCAGCAAGATGGAGCCGTAAGAAGTCACCCACGCGCAGATGCCGAACATCAACACTTGGCAGCCAGTGAACCAGATCAACGCTTCCCAGAGCACTGGGTCCGTCAAGAACTGAGGCAAGAATAAGGCCACAATCAGCACCTGCATCACGATGGCCAACGCTTGATTCAGGATCACCGTCTTGGCGATCACGATCCCGTTTTCCCAAGCCCAGTCTCGCCGACTGACCGGTCGCAACGACTCGTACCCCAACCGAGCCCAACGCTGCATCCATGCCATCCAGGGACTCAACATGAGCGAACACAACATACACATCGGCATGAACATCGCCATACGAAAGCTTTGCGATGATTGAATCGGATTGCGACCTCCTGTCAGTAATACGACAACTTCCATCAGGCCGATGATGATTTGATTCTGCCACACCGGTGACGGCCAGTTGTCGCCCAGGCCAAACAACGCGGCACGCTGATGTGGTGTCGTCGCCGGAGCCGAGGTCACTCGCTCCAACCGAGCCGCTGCACTCCCTGCGATCAGATTCAACATCCAGTTGTTGCTGAGCGAAACGTTTCGCTGAAAGTTCCGCTGAGTGGATGCTCGCAAATCCCACACGTTGAAGGTTTGAACCTT
>JAYUFI010000050.1:0-2932 GCA_043738805.1 Planctomycetaceae bacterium
GAATGCTTGATCGAGTTGTACGAGCCAGAAAACCTCGATCGCATTCTCGCGTTGGAACCGCCATTGGTTGGCGTCAACAACCGCAATCTGAAGACGATGATCACCGACCTGGACCATACGATTCGACTGGCTTCGCAGATCGTGCCGCACGCGTTGCTGGTCGCCGAAAGCGGCATCAAAACGCGATCCGATGTCGAACGGCTGCAAGCGGGGGGCTGCCGAGCCATCCTCGTGGGTGAGTCGTTGATGCGCTCTGCCGACATCGGTATTGCAGCGAGAGCGTTGCTTGGTCAGTGATAACGCGGCGAAGCCGCATTTACGTAGCCGTCATCACTCCGTGTGACGAGCCGATCGCGTGCCAACGCTCTGTGAAGTGACCAGCTCGTCACGCGGAGCGATGACGGCTACGTAAAATCTCGTCGCAATCACAACGCCTTCTGACTTAACGCGACAAGAGGTCTGACGTCGCTTGTTTCTGGCGTGTGTCGCTTCGACAATCCGTGCGGTTGGCGATCACGGCGGTTTGGCACGTTCTCTCTTCTGCGTTGAGGAGTCCTCCCATGCGACGAATGGTTTTGTGTTTGGTGGCGGCGAGCTCGATTGGTTGTGGCGACTTCCAGAAGGCGATGGAAGCGCCCCCTCGACAGAATTTGGCAACACCCAGCGGAGTGGCGACGACGGGTGATGTCTCGGCGGTCCAGAACGCGACCGGCGGTGTCCCGGTGACCCCGCCAGCGAATGCTCAACCCGGTCAGCCCGCCGCGGCTCCGGCAGCTCAGCCGACGGAACCGGCGAAGAAAACCGGCTCGATCCTCGGCAAGACGGACGGAAAAATCGTCGATCTGGCTGAGGCCAAGAAGAATCCCAAGATCGTGGAGATCGACGGAAAAATCGCCGGGAGTGATCCGCTGACCGCCTCGTTCAACGCATACGTCTCGATCACGTCGAAGGCCAGCGTGCTGAACTTCAAACATCAGATGGACGTCATGAAGGAAATCAACGGCGGCAAGGATTACCCGCCGTTCAAGGAAGCCATGCAGTTGATGAAGCAAATGAATGTGCAAGTCGCCTCGCAGCCGCCGTGGCAGATGTATGGCTACGACGTGAAGACCGGTGGGCTCGTGCTGTTGGAAGACAAAGGGGAAAAGATTCGGCTCTTTAAGGCCAACGGCATTCCCATCGAAGAGGCCGATAAGCAGTACGACACGCCATAATGCAGTGTAGTCGGCTCTCGCCGAGAGCCGTTCACAAGGCGAGCTTCGCTCGCCTCATCCGCTCTCGGCGAGAGCGGGCTACAGTTCTGACAACGGAGTACGACATGAGTGCCACCACGCTGGATGCCCCGACGACGGATGTCGCGCCGAGTTCCACGCCATCGCTCCTGCCCGACGCCGTGATGTGGCACGCGGAACTTTCGGTCGATGGCTTGTTGCGAGTGCGCATTGATCGGCAAGACAAGTCGGTCAACGCTTTGTCGAAAGGCATGCTCGACGAATTGGAGCGGCTGCTGGCCGAAGTACGGCGGACTCCGGCGGTGCGAGGGGTGATGTTCTTCAGCGGCAAGCCGGGGAACTTCATTGTGGGCGCGGATGTGACCGAGATGAAGTCGATTGGCGGCGGCTCGGTTGCCGCCGAGCTATCGCAGTTCGGGCAGCGCGTGTTTCAGTCGCTCGAATCATTGCCGGTGCCGACGGTCGCGTTGATTTCCGGATCGTGCCTCGGCGGCGGGCTTGAGTTCGCGATGTCGTGCCGTTACCGCATTGCCGACGATCACGCGAAGACGTTGCTCGGACTGCCGGAAGTGAAACTCGGATTGATTCCCGGCTGGGGAGGGACGGTTCGATTGCCGAGGCTTGTCGGACTGCTCGAAGCACTGCCGATGATTCTGACCGGCCGCATGGTCAGCGGCCGACAGGCACGCGCAAAAGGGCTCGTGCATGACATGGTGCCGATCGAAGCGTTGCCGTTCGTCGGCGAGTCGCTGCTGCAAACCGTCATCAAACAGGGAACCGCTCGCTCGATCTTCAAGCGGCCCAAGCGACCGCTTGCGGTTCGGCTGACGGAGTCGGTATCTCCGTTGCGGAATCACGCTTTTCGTCGCGCGGAAGGTGAGACTCGCAAGCAAACTCAGGGACAGTACCCGGCACCGCTCGCGGCGATTGATGTGCTTCGCGCGGGGTTCCGACAAGTTCCGTCGATCGGCTTCGGGGCGGAGTCGGCGGCGATCGGACGGCTCGCCGATCACTCGGTGACTCGTGAGTGCTTGCGGCTGTTCTTCCTGCAAGAGGACGCGAAGAAGTTGGACGAAGAGTTTGTAGCCCGGATTTCCAATCCGGGCGAACAAGCGCCCCCATCGAAATCTGAGTCGATTGCAGCCCGGTTTGGAAAATCGGGCTACGAGTTGAAGAACGCTGCGGTGCTCGGAGCGGGGGCGATGGGGGCGGGGATCGCGCTGCTCATGGCTCAAAAGGGAATCTGGACTCGGCTAAAAGACATCAACGAAGAGTTCGTCGCGAAGGGGATCGCGACGGCCCGCAAGCTCGTGCAGACCGATTTGCAGCGGCGACGCATCACGCCGTTGCAAGCGAGCGACACGTTCGATCATTTGCGGCCGACGACCGACTATTCCGGATTGAAGAACGCCGACATCGTGATCGAGGCAGTGGTTGAGCGGCTGCCAATCAAGCAACAGGTTTTCCAAGAGTTGGCACAAGCAACCTCGCCGCGCACTGTCTTGGCCACGAATACCAGTTCGTTGCTCGTACGCGATGTGGCGGCTGTCGTGCCGAATCCAGAACGAGTGGTCGGCCTGCACTTTTTTAATCCGCCGCATCAGATGCCGTTGGTCGAGATCGTGCGCACCGAGCAGTCGTCGCCGGAAGCGATCACCGTCGCATTTGCGTTGACGCAGCGGTTGGGAAAAACGGCGGTC
>JAYUFI010000051.1:0-1026 GCA_043738805.1 Planctomycetaceae bacterium
TCCGCCTTCACCTTGACGTCTCGTTCGCGCAGCAAGTCTGCCAATTTTTGGTCTTCGCGAGCCGGATCGGGCAGTCGCAGGCTGAAGGTTTCGACCAGCTTCTTCTGGCTCGCCGGAACTTCGGGAATCTTCTTCCACTTTCCGGCGACTTGCGGTCCTGAAAAAGTCAGCTCGGCGATGTTGTCGGCATCGAGCTGCTTCCAGAAGAAGTTGTAGTCCACCTCTGGACCCGAATTGCTGAAGGGTCTCCAGTTGACGAACAGCAGCAGTGCCAGCACGACACCGACCAACGAGATCGGCCCCCACGGCGAGGGGCGTGGCAAGTCATCATCATCACGTTGTGATGGTCGAGGCTTCGGAGGAAGTTGAGAACCGTCAGGGGAATTTCGTTCGGGATCAGTCATCGAGTCTCATCTCGTGGGGCAAATCACCGCGTTGCCCGATTGGGCGGTCTGCGGAAAGAAGCGGGATGGTAGCGACCGGTTCCATGACAGAATACCGCTCAAGCGCCCTTGGTTTTCTCGACGGTGGATTTCGGCGATCTCCTGCGTACACTGACCGGTCCCTGCGATGGTTCACCGTCGCGGGCTTCCGCAAATTTTAGTGAGCCGCGATGAGTGAGTCCCTCGATCAATCCCCCCAATGCCCCGACGAACAAGCGTGGCGATTGTTTGTCGCCGGAAAGCTTTCGTCGGATGAGTCGCAGTCGTTGCGAGAGCACTCGGAGTCATGTTCGACGTGCCAGTCCGCAATTCAACGGGTCTCAGTCACCCCAACGCCACTTGCGATCGATACCGTCGCGACACCGCATGACACCGCGAAAAAAAACAGCGAACTCACCAACACAAAGCCGTTTCTTCGAGGCGACAACCAAGACTGCGATCCCGGTTCCTTTGAAATCGAAGAATTTGAATTTGACCATACGCTGCTGACCGCCTCCGAGCGGCCCGGATCGCTGGGACGGCTCGGCAAATACGAAGTCCACAAGATCATCGGCAGTGGTGCGTTCGGCGTGGTGCTCAAAGT
>JAYUFI010000052.1:0-2923 GCA_043738805.1 Planctomycetaceae bacterium
CATCAAAACGACGATCCAAGCGAGAACCAACAGCCAATCATGCGTCGAACTCAGCAGCGGATTTAAGTTCTCTGTGCCTCGACTACGCACTAATAAGTACGCCGTCTGAGCCACAAACCCAGCGACTCCGAAGCTGAATCCGAACCACCGCCCGACCGCAGTGCGGCGTTTCAATCGCGTCCACTCCAGCCCAAACGCCACCCCATAGCTGGCGAGGAAACAGAAGACGCTCACTTTGTCCAAGTCGATCGGCATGATGCTTATCGTTCGAGTTCAGTCACGACCAACGAACCCATCTCGGTGGTGCTGACGCTCTTGCCACCGGCTGCGATATCGGACGTGCGATGACCGGCGCTGAGGACCGCATCGACGGCCGCTTCGATAGCACGGGCTTCTTTCTCCAACTTCAGCGAATGACGGAGCAACATCGCGGTTGCCAGGATCGTCGCGAGCGGGTTCGCGATTCCTTTGCCGGCAATATCCGGCGCGGAACCGTGAATCGGCTCATACAGCCCCGGCCCGGAATCGCCCAGCGAGGCCGACGGCAACATCCCCATCGAACCCGGCAGCATCGCTCCTTCGTCGGTCAGGATGTCGCCGAAAAGATTCTCGGTCACGATGACGTCGAAGCTCTTCGGCTTCGAGATCAAGTGCATGGCCATCGCATCGACGAGCAGCACTTCATACGTCACATCGGGAAATTCTTCGCGAACCACTCGCTGCGAAACTTCGCGCCACAGTCGCGAGACTTCCAGCACGTTAGCCTTGTCGACCTGCGTCAGTTTTTTGCGTCGCCCCTGAGCCGCGCGAGCGGCCATGCGAGTGATCCGTTCGATCTCGCCAGTGTTGTAGATCATTGTGTTGAAAGCCTCTTCGCCACTGGCGTGAGGCCGACGCCCCGACTCGCCGAAATAGATTCCGCCGGTCAACTCGCGAAAGAAGAGGATGTCGACGCCGTCGACAATCTCACGCTTCAGCGGCGAAGCATCAACCAACACGGAGTACGCCTTTACCGGCCGCACGTTCGCGAACAGATTCAGCTCTTTACGAATCCTCAACAGCCCCGCTTCCGGGCGAGTCTTCGCGCGCGGATCATCCCACTTCGGCCCGCCGACCGCGCCCAACAACACGGCGGACGATTTCTTGCAGGCATCGACGGTAGCATCCGGCAACGCATTGCCGGTCGCGTCGATCGCACAGCCGCCGATCAGGCAGGTTTCATACTCGAAACGATGCCCAAATTTCTTGGCGACGGTATCCAGTGCCTTCCGGCCTTCGGCAACAACTTCCGGACCAATCCCATCGCCCGGCAGCAACACAATCTTGGCATCCATCGGCAGCGCACCCTTTCTGATCTCACTTCACAAATTCAATTTTTAATTCGACCCGATTCGGCACAGTTGAGCCGAAAGGCTTTAGCCCTCAAACTCACTTGCTGACTACTGTTTCGGGCATCTCAAACAAAGCGAATCACTGTAACGGCGACAGCAAACCTTCTCTACGATGCAACACTAACTTCAGGAACTCACAACTCAGGCTTTAGCGTTCGATGGCGAAACATCATGATGTGGCCTCGCTTGCCATCAAGATATCGGGCACGTTTCCACCATGCGCGATATCGAGCACGATGAAATCGTGCTCCACAAAGAATCTGATCTGCGTTCCGGGAGATGTGTCTGTGACGATTCGCTCGCTGGCCTGGAGCCTCTTGTTCGTCTGCGGTCTTTGTGTCGCGGCGGATGAGCCCTCGAAATCGACCGGCAAAAAACCAGCGGCACCGACGTCACCGGTCGCCGCCGCGGAAGAAAGTAATTCCGATCAAGAGGTCGACGCGGAAGCTCGCAAGACGGCCGAGCGGTTCTTGATGGTGTTGGAGCGGAATCCGCGCAAAGGAACGGCGCTGGATCGTGTGCTGGAATTTCACGCGGATCGCGGATCGCTCGATGAATTGGCTCAGCGACTGCGTGAGAAAGCTGCGTCAGCGGACGAGTCGAAGCCGGATGAAGTCGGGCGAGCGTGGATGGTCGTCGGTGTGATTGATGACTCGCGCGGGGAAACGGAGTCGGCGGTCGAAGCGTTCGGCAAAGCGGAGAAGTTATTGCAGACAAATGCGATGGCTTCGTTCGCGCTGGGACAAAGTTTGATCACGCTCAATCGGTTGCCCGATGCGGCGGCCGCGTTGGAGCGAGCGATTGAGCGAAAGCCGGCTCCAATTGATCTGCTCGACGTGTTTCAAACGCTCGGTCGAGTGCAACAGCGATTGCAGCCGGGTGACAAAGTGATCGAGGTTTGGTCGCGACTCGAAAAACTCGTCCCGAACGACCCGCGCGTGCCGGAGTTGATCGCGCGGACGTTGTTGGACGACGGGCATCTCGCGGCAGCGCTTCCTCGATATGAAGCGGCGGCGAAAGCGACGAAAGATCTGTATCGGCGGTCGGAGTTGGAACTCGAAGTCATCGACATTCGCTTGAAGCTCGGACAGACCGAGAAGGCGTTGAGCGAGAGCGATCGCTTGTTGGGCGGGCTGAAGCCCGATCATTGGTTGTTCCGCGAGACGCGACGACGGATCGAGCAAGCGTTCCTCGCGAAGGACGACATGGCCGGGTTGGTCAAGCATTACGAAGCCCGCCTCGCAAAACATCCCGACGACACCGATGCGATCATTCGTTTGTCACGAGCGTTAGTCGGACAGGAACGACCGGACGATGCTCGGAAGCGTTTGGAGTCTGCGATTCAGCAATCGCCGAAGTCGGCCGAGTTGCGGTTGGAATTGATTGAACTGTTCGAGCGACAGCAGCAGTTCGCCGAAGCGGTCGCCCAGTACGAGCAATTGGACCGCATCGCGCCCAACAATCCAGACTACGTTCGCGACTGGGGCTTTGCGGTCTTGAAGCTCACCGAGGAATCGAACCGGGAGGGCGAG
>JAYUFI010000053.1:0-7708 GCA_043738805.1 Planctomycetaceae bacterium
GCCACTCTTCAGGAGGTCAGGCGGAAGGAATGATTGAGGTGGTAAGAAGGTCGCGCGAGTGCTGCAAGTCGCGTCCTGCTCCTTGACAGTCCGGGTGGCCAAAAGTAATGTCACGCCCCCGCTCAGCAGGATGGGCAGAAGCCGTCGAAGATCCGATTGATTTCGGTGACTCCGACGACACCAATCTGGATGTTGGCATAACCGCGTGAAACCGCGTGAGGAAGTCGACTATGTAGACGTGTCGGTTCTAGGACGTTTCCTTTCGGTAGCGTCTTCGATGGCTTAGCTCTGATGGTTGAGTGTGTTGTCGCTTTGCGGCAGCAACGAGAAAAGTGGGTTGACGCCCGCTTTTTTTGTTCCACGGGAACCGTCGGCAGGTTGTCTGACGACTGGGATCGACTCACCCGATCCCACGAAAGGAAAAGTATGAACGGGGCGGACGTCTTACGATTCGTCGATGCATTGCACCGCGATCGCAATATCGACAAGACCATCGTCGTTGAAGCGTTGGAGCAGGCCATTTTGTCGGCCGCTAAGAAGCACTTCGGCGAAGATTTTCAAATCACGGCGTCGATCGACCCGGTCACTGGTAATCCCACTGTTAAGTGTGATGAAAAAGATATTGAGCCGGACATGCTCGGCGAGATTCTGGGACGAATCTCGTCGCAGACCGCCAAGCAAGTGCTGATGCAGCGCATCCGCGAAGCGGAGCGGGATTCAATCTTCGATGAATACGAAGAATTGAAAGGGCAACTGGTCAACGGCACGGTCACTCGCTTTGAAGGGGGATCGGCTCTGGTCACCCTCGGTAAGATCGACGGGTTTCTCCCCAAGAGCGAACAAATCCCTGGCGAGTCGCATCGCATCGGTGAACGGATTCGAGCGGTTGTGATTGAGGTTCGTAAATCGGGTAGCCGAGTAAAAATCATTCTCTCGCGGACTCATCCGGACCTTGTGCTGCGGCTATTTGAAACTGAGATTCCTGAAGTTGCTGAGCGGATCATTGAGGTTCGTTCTTTGGCTCGCGAGGCGGGGTATCGCTCGAAAGTTGCGGTCTCTTGTTTTGATAGCAAGATCGACTCGGTTGGGGCGTGCGTCGGTGTTCGTGGTGCGCGCATCAAGAATATCGTCGATGAACTCGCTGGTGAGCGAATCGACATCGTTCGCTGGAACGATTCGCTGCAAGTGCTCGTTCCGAATGCAATGCAGCCATCGGAAGTCGAAGATGTGATTTTGTGTCCGATGCTTGGCCGCGTGATCGTTTTGGTCCGAGAAGATCAGCTTTCGTTGGCGATCGGTAAGCGCGGACAAAACGTTCGACTTGCATCAAAGCTGGTTGGTTGGGACATTGAGGTGATGACTCGTGACGAGTTGAATGAACAGCTCGAAAAGTCGGTCGCGGCGTTTTCACAAGTGCCGCATATTACGGAAGAATTGGCGGAGAGCTTGGTGTCGCAGGGCTTTTTCAGCTTCTACGACTTGTCTGTGATTGAGCCGGATCAACTTCAAGAAATGAGTGGGCTAACCCCCGAGGAGTGTGAAGAGATCGTCGCGCATGCGGACGACGAAAGCGAAAAACAAGAACACGAAGAAACACGCCGCAAGGCAGAAATGAAGTTGCAACGAGAAATCGATGCGCGAACCCCGGCAGCACCTACTCCGACCTCGTCGGCACCCGCTGCTGACGTCCCGGCTGTTGAAGCAACAGGAGAAGTAGACGCTCCGGTGGCTGGCGCATCGACTGAAGAAGAACCCGCGCCCAACACAGAATCAGAAACTGAGCCCGAACCACCTGCGAGTGTCGCGACTGAACCAACCGCCGAGTGATGTTTCATCACACCGGCCGATGACCTCCGGCCGCAGGCGATATTTCGACACTTGCCCATCCAACACCGAGGGTGCCTTTGACCGAGAATCTGGCTGAGGACAAACAGCAGCTCAAAGTTCGTATTTTCGCCTTGGCGAAAGAGCTGGGAATGGACAGCAAAGTGCTGATCCAGCATTGCAATGATGCTGGTATCCCGGTGAAGGCATCGGCGTTGGCGAGCATCTCGCCCGCTGAGCGTGATGTCGTTTTGGAATATATCGGTTCCAAGAGTTCCAAGCCGTCGAAGGCGGAAGCTCCCGCGATCCCGCGTGATGTGCCGGTCGAAGTGATGGGCAAAGTTCGTCCGATCAAGACCATTCCGACCGCTCCACGAGCGATGGCTCCGGTTGTACGACCGCTAGCTCCTCCGAAGCCCACACGCGAACAAGAAGAAGAGCCTGAACCACCAGTCGAATTAGCGGCTCCAGTGACACCGGAAGTTCTCGTTGTTCAGGATGTGGTCGATATTGAAGTGGCGACCGCTGTGGCTCCCGAGCCGGCTTTGCCTGTTGTTGTGGAAATAGAGCAAAGCAACGCGCCGGCGGCAGATGATTCCACCGTCGTCGGTGCTCATCGTCGAGAAGACTACATTGCTCCGCATGGGTCGGCTCCCTCGAAGTTGCGCGAAATGCGGCCCATTGGATCAACGGGCGATATGCGTCCGACCGGGACCGTGCGCAAGTCGAAGCCGAATCTGCCGCAGTTGGCGGCGATTCCTGATGCGCCTGTGGTCAAAGTCAAGCGAGATGATCGTCCGGCGCAAAAGCCGGACATCAAGATCACTGCTGATTTCGACCATTCGGGTCCGCTCGCTGGCCGAGTCAGTCAAGTTGTCGAGGGGAAAAAAACTCCCTCTTCGCCGCGTAAGCGGATGATGACTCAGGAAGAGGAAGAAGCGGAACGAACCAAGGGGAAGGGGCCCGGCGGAGGAACGGCAGTGGGTTCGCGTGAAGAGCGTCGCCAGAAGCGGCACACGCGTGTCGAAATTCCGACCGACGAAGACGAAGATCGTCCGACGCGAACTCGCGTGCGGATGCGTCGCCCGAAAACTGTGACTTATGGCGAGCACAAAACGCACGCTGAAGTCGAGCTGCCGATTTCCCTGCGTTCGCTGTCTGAGGCAATGGGCCGCCCCGTCAAAGCGTTGATGGGAATATTGTTTAAGCAAAACAAGATGGTCGGCATCAATGACGCGATTGAAGAAGATCTCGCGCTCGAATTGGCAATGGAACTCGGCGTTGAACTGGCGATCCTCCGCGAGAAGGATCTCGAAGAAGAGTTGATGGAGACTCTCAAAGTCATCGACTCTCCAGAAAATTTGCTCACTCGTCCGCCGATCGTCACGATTCTTGGTCACGTCGATCACGGCAAGACGACGTTGCTTGATAAAATTCGTTCGACCGATGTCGCGGCGGGCGAAGCGGGAGGTATCACTCAGCACATCCGCGCGTACCAGATCGAACACAACGCCCATAAAGTGACGTTCGTAGATACACCCGGCCACGCGGCATTCGGTCAGATGCGGGCTCGCGGCGCGAACGTCACCGACGTCATCGTGTTGGTGGTCGCTGCGAACGACGGCGTCATGCCGCAAACGATCGAATGTATCGCCCACGCGAAGGCGTCGGGGGCGACGGTCGTCGTGGCGATGAACAAGATCGATTTGCCGGATCGCAACGAACAAAAGTTGCTCAGCGACTTGGCCACTCATGGCCTGTTGGTACAGGAGTGGGGCGGCGACATTGAGATGGTGCGAACCTCCGGTCTCAGCGGTGCGGGAATCCCCGAACTGTTGGAGTTGCTGCTGCTGACCGCCGAAGTCCAAGAATTGAAAGCGAATCCGAATCGCCCGGCGGTTGGTCTTTGTCTGGAAGGATTCCGCGACGAAGGACGTGGCGTGCTGGCGTTAATGATGGTTCGCCAGGGAACGTTGCATGTCGGCGATATTATTCTTTGCGGCGGAGCACATGGGCGAATTCGAGCTTTGTACAACGACCTTGATCAAGAAGTGGCCGAGGCACCGCCGTCAACTCCCGTTCGTGTCGCCGGTCTGGATATCATGCCGAACGCTGGCGAGCAATTCTTTGTGATGGATGACCTCGACGCGGCCCGCGAGATTGCTGAAATCCGTCAGCAACGAGGACGCAGTACGACATTGTCGGGCCGGACCCGTAAGCGGACATTGGACGACATTCTCAATTCGGATGTTGAGAACGCGATCAAAGATTTGCCGCTCATTATCAAGGCCGATACGCCCGGTTCGATTGAGGCGATCAAGCACGAGTTGGCGAAGTTCGATCACCCGGAGGTTCGAGTCAATCTGTTGCACGCGGCGGTCGGTGGTGTGAACGAAAGCGATATCTACTTGGCAAGCGCGTCGGGTGCGATCATCGTCGCGTTCCATGTCACGGCTGATGATCGAGCGGTGCAACTGGCTGACAAAGAAGGGGTCGATATTCGCAAGTATCAGATCATCTACGAAGTCACCGATGAGATTAAGGTCGCGTTGGAAGGGTTGCTGACTCCGGAGAAAAGACAAGTTTCGACCGGTCGAGCGATTGTTCTGCAAACTTTCAGCATCAGCCGTACTGGCACGATCGCTGGCTGCCGCGTGTTGAGCGGCAACATCGAACGCAACAGTCGCATCCGATTGATTCGCGATCAAAAGGTGCTCAACGATTACGGTATCGCGTCACTCAAGCGAGTGAAGGACGATGCGCGAGAAGTTCGCGAAGGAATGGAATGTGGTATCCGACTCGATCACTTCAATGACGTGAAGGAGGGCGATCTGCTGGAGGCGTATCGTATTGAGGAAGTGAAGCGAACGATGGATTGAAACGCGCCGGCTGCATTCCTGCGGTCTGCGTTTGGGTTTCTGGTGTTTGTTTTGAAGTTTGAGTTTCTCGTTTTGGATTTGTGACGATGCCCTCACGCCGGATTGCCAAAGTGAATCAGGCCATTTTGCAGACGCTCAGTTCGGCGATGTTGTTTGAACTGCGCGATCCACGAGTGAAGAACGTCACGATTCTGCATGTCGAAACCACTGATGATTTGCGGGCGGCGAAGGTTCATATTGGAGTGCGTGGAGATGAGAAGGTGCAGTCTCTCACCTTGCATGGTCTCGATTCTGCGCGAGGTTTTTTGCAGTCGAAAATCGCCGAACGACTGGATACTCGATACACCCCGGTGCTCAAGTTTGTTTTGGAACCGAATTGGTTGGCGAGTTTGACGGAAACGTCTGCAGACTTGCACGTCGCGGAAACGACGGTTTCTGAAGCGAATGCGGCGATCACGGAAGCCGCCGATGCGGACGGCGAATTAGACGACCACGATGAGTCCGATGACGAGTTTGGTGAGGACGACGATGAAGACCAATAACACAACTTTCGGGAATGATGCGGTCGAGCCTTGTTCTTCCCGGCAAAAACAACAAGCTCATCAGCGGCCTCGGTTCTGGCAGCGTCCGGTTCCTTTGCCAGCGAGTTGACGCGAATGTGATGTCTCTCGTGATTCAAATTTTTCCGATAATTGTCGACTTTCAATTCAGGTGCGTTGCTCATGGCCATCCTCAAGAAGACCAAAGCGTCCGACCTGCAAGGGCTTTGCAAGAAGCTCGTCACGTTGCTGAAAAAGCACTACAAGCCTGCTGGTCATAAAAAGGACCACTCGGTTTTGGAGACGATGCTGTACGCCGTTTGCTTGGAAAATGCGACTCAGGAACTCGCTGATGTCACTTACGACCGATTGCACTCAGTCTTTCACGACATGAATGAAATCCGGGTCAGCACGTACTACGAACTGACTCCCGTGTTTGATGGTCTGTCGGAGCCTGAAGCGCGTGCCGCGCGAGTGCGAGCGATTCTGCAATACGTGTTCGAGATCAATTTTGACTTCGACTTCGAGCCGCTCAAACGGAAGACGCTGGAACTGGCGGAGAAGCAAATACAAAAAATCCGCTTCATCACCAGCTTCATCCAAGCTCACACGCTGCATACGGCGCTCGGCACGCACATGATCCCGATTGACGATCACATGCGCGATGCGGCCGTGTGGCTGGGTCTGGCGACTCCGGGTGCGACAACTCACGATGCGTCCGATGGACTCAAAGCGGCAATCCTCAAGTCTGATGCGCCGGTCTTTTGTCATTACCTCCGATCGTTTGCGTCCGACACTCGCTTGATGTCGCACTTCACAAAACCGAAACCTCCGCCAGAAGGTTTTGACGTCGATGAGATGCTCGACCGCACGGAAGAACTGATTGCGATTGCGGACAAAGCCGCAAAGGCCAAGCCGGCGGTGAAGGCTGCCGTGCCGGTCAAGCCGGTGGCGAAGCCCGCTGGCAAGACGGCGGTTCATCACGAAACAAAAAAATCAACGGCCAAGCGTCCGACCAAAGTGGCTCCTGCGAAAAAGAAGCCTCGGTAAAGTTCCGCGCCTTTTGAGTCATTGACGAACCCGGCTTGGTCCCGCTTGGAAATGCTCGCTAGAATCCGCCGCCGCTTGCGAACGCTTGGTGCTTCGCCGGTGACTTTGGTTTCAATTGCCAGTCCAAGGAAGCTCTGGTCATGACACAGTCACGACAATGGATCGGCCGATTCGTCGGGCTCACTCGTCTGTTTTCCGTGGTCAGTTTTTGCGGAATTTGGGGTTCCGTTTGGCTCGGTGCAGCGGCGGTGGTCTTCGCTGACGGAAGCGTGGCTCAAGAGAGAATCGTACCGCTGGACCTGAGTCATCGCATCTTCGGTCGCGGTGATTTCCGCATCGATCTCGTTGATCCGCCCGAACGCATGGTCCCGATTCACGCACGCACGCCGGAAGATCAAAAGCGGCTCGACGCCATGTCGTGGTACATGAAGGGGCGGTTTTTTGAACAGCGAGAGGAATTCAAAGGGGCGCTCGAAGCCTATGAAAAATCGGTGCAGTTGAATCCGAACGCGGTTGAAGTTTATCGAGCGTTGATCCCGCTCGCTTTCGGTCTGAATGATTCCGACTTGGCCATCAAGTACGCGCTGAAGGCAATCGAACTGATGCCCGAGGACTTTCTGTTGTTGCAGCGAGTCGGCATTCATTTGGCCACGAAAGAGAAGATTCCCGAAGCGCTCAAACTGTTGGAACAAGCCTCGC
Organism: Planctomycetaceae bacterium; assembly: GCA_043738805.1. Lineage (GTDB taxonomy): Bacteria > Planctomycetota > Planctomycetia > Planctomycetales > Planctomycetaceae > SXKJ01. Next base: position 6,992 of record JAYUFI010000053.1, read on the forward strand.
GATCGAACAAGCTCGACCGTCAATCGGGGCAATATGTCGCGATCATGCGCGACCTCGCGTTTTTGTATTTGATCGGCGGCCAGATGGAAAAATCGGCGGACGCCTTTGAGGTCGTCCTCGATGCGAAGGTCGATCCGGAAAAATATCACCTCGACTTTCAGTTGAAATCGGAATTGGAAAAGCATCAACGCACGACCTACGAAGCGATCGGCCAAGTCTTCTTAGAAGCGAAACGTCCCGATCGAGCGATCGTCGCTCTGGAACGAGCGGCGAAGGCGAAGAAAACGAAGCCTGGTAACATCGCCTTCAGCTTGGCTCAGGCCTATTTGATGACAGCAAATCCGGACAAAGCGCTCGACCAATTGCAAACGTACTTCGATGCCCAACTGCAATCGAAAGGGAAGGCCGCTTATCAACTGCTGGCCGAAGTGTTGAAGGCTCAAAGCAAGTCTGGCGATCTCATCCCTCGCTTAGAACAACTGGCCGAAAAAGATCAGCACAACCTCACGTTGCAATTCTTTCTCGCTCAGCAATACGTCGAAGCGAATCGGTTCGATGAGGCCGAGAAGCTCTACAAGAAATCGTTGGACAAAGAGAAGACAATCGAAGGCTATGTCGGCTTAGCGTCGCTCTATCGAAAGCAAAATCGCCCGACTGAATTGTTGCAAGCACTGTCGCTGGCGATGTCACGTGAGTCGGAATTAGAGAAGTCTGCCG
>JAYUFI010000054.1:0-1024 GCA_043738805.1 Planctomycetaceae bacterium
CGGACTGGGCGAGCCGGAACAATGGGCGTCGCTGCTGCCACCGCAGTTGTTCCAGCAGTTGAAGGACCGGATCGACATCGACTTCGCGGCGACGAACAAGACACAGTTCGCGCCTGACGAAGCGGTGACGCTGGACCTGCACATCAAGAACGTTGGCACGTTGATCGTCAAGGTGTTTGAGATCAACACGCGGAACTACTACCGCGAACAACAGCGAGAAGTCGATACGGACGTCAACCTGGACGGCCTGGTGCCAAATGTCGAGCAGACCTATAGCTACAACGATCCTCCGCTGCGTAAAGTCGCTCGGAAGTTTGAATTCGCTCAACTGACCAAGCCGGGCGTGTACATCGTTGACTTCATTGGCAACGGCCGCAGCAGCCGGGCACTGATTCGCAAGGGGCGGTTCCGGCACCTGGTTCGGACCGGCGCGGCGGGACAGGTCTTCACCATCCTTGATGAACAGAACAAGCAGGTCAAAGACGCCTCGGTCTGGCTGGCTGGCCACGAGTACACTGCCAGTGAAGACGCTTCGATCACGGTGCCGTTCAGCACGGCACCAAGCCAGCAGTCGATCATCATTTCTCGCGGCGAATTCTCGTCGCTCGATCATTTCGCACACGAGGCGGAAAACTACGGGCTGACCGCCGGGATCTATGTCGATCGCGAATCACTGCTGAAACGGAAGACGGCCGAGGTCGTGATTCGGCCACAACTGGCACTCAACGGGACCCCGTCGTCACTGAAATTGCTGACTGACGTCAAGCTGACGATCTCGTCAACGGATCTCGACGGAATCGCGTCGTCGCAGGAAGTTCCAAATTTCATACTGTTTGAAGACCGCGAAACGACTCACGAATTCCAGGTGCCGACACGACTCGCCTCCCTTTCCTTCACATTGACGGCCAAGGTGAAGAAGCTGAGCACCGGCGGCCAGAAGATCGACCTGTCGGCGGGTGAGACGTTCACGTTGAACGAGATTGATCGCACGGAAAAGATCGAGGATCTGCACCTGCTGAAGTCG
>JAYUFI010000055.1:0-1024 GCA_043738805.1 Planctomycetaceae bacterium
GACGCCGATCGTATGAATCGAAACACGCTGCGTACGGTTCAGTGCGGCGACTGAACTCACGATTTGATTCGGCTGTCCGTCGGTAGGTTCGCCATCGGACAAGAAGTAAATCACCTCGGGTTCCAACCCGAACGTCGCAGTCAGTGCCGCGTGCGAAGCCGTGCCCAACTTCATTCCGCGCGCCATGATGGTGCGAGATGCATCCGACTTGTTCGCGTCCGTGGCCGGAAGCAGCCGAGGTTGCCAGGCCTCAGCCGATTTGTCGAACATCACGACGTCGAAGGCGACCGATTCCGGCAGCGATGTGATGACTTTGATGAGGGCCTGCTTGGCTAACTCCATCGGCTGCCCGCGCATGCTCATCGACGTGTCGAGTACAAACACGACCCGCTTCGCACAAATGGGGAGGCCATAGTACGCTGGCAAATTCGTGTCCAGCGGTTCTGCGGTGGCGATGACATCGGGTGCCGGAAACGTGAACGCGGCCTTGTTCGCCTTCCACCAAAGGTTCCATTCGCGACTGTTGTCGCGAAACTTCTTCTTCGTCAGCCGGGTCAGATAATCGGCCACGTCATGCTGAATCAGACCCTCTACTTTGGGAGTCAACTCCACGAGGAAGGTGACTGCGTCCGGCTCGCGGATGCGGCACATGGCCTGTACCACGCAGCGTCGATAGCCGAACTTGCTTTCAAAAACCTTGGCTCCGGACATGAGTTTGACGGCTCGCGCCGCATCCACTCCTCCCCGCTGTCCGAAGTCGTCGATCAGCGTCATCGGCAACAGGATGTTGCCCTTGGGGAGCGTGAGATGCTCGTCAAGGCTCTTGACCAACTCGGGCTGCAACTCTTCGTCGTCCGTACAAACCAACGCCCGCAGTAACTCAGCCACAGTGTCATTCGCGCCCGACTTGCGCAGAGACTTCTTATACTCGTCAAACAGATACATGCGAGTCGGGCGTTCGTCCACCAGCTTTCGCAACGCCTTTTGAACCGCAACGCGAACCTGTGCATCAGTGTCGGTCAGC
>JAYUFI010000056.1:0-2917 GCA_043738805.1 Planctomycetaceae bacterium
TTGAGTCCTGGCCGCGAAGTCCGTTTGCGTTACGGCTACCTCGTCACTTGCACTGACGTCGTGAAAGATGCGGAAGGCAACGTTGTTGAAGTGCGTTGCACCTACGATCCCGCGTCGCGCGGAGGGAACTCGCCCGACGGTCGCAAAGTCAAAGCAACGATGCACTGGGTCTCCGCCGAACACGCCTTGCCTGCCGAAGTGCGTCTGTACGATCACCTCTGCCGACAACCCGACCCCAACGATGTCGCTGAAGGTGTTGACTGGAAGACGACGCTCAACCTCAATTCGCTGGAAGTCATCCCGCAAGCTTGGATCGAACCGAGCCTCCAGGGAGCGGTCCCCGGTAGCAAGTACCAGTTCGAGCGGCTTGGCTATTTTTCGCTCGATGCGAAGGATTCCACGTCGGAGCACATGGTCTTCAATCGCTCGGTCACGCTCCGCGACGGTTGGGCGAAAGCTCAGAAGAAAGAGGGCGGCGGGTAATCGTGAAGATTAGTGCAGTTCAATCCTGCGGCTACTCGAAATTTCGTTTCGGGTCTTCGCCGTTCCACCTCATCCGCGCGAGGTAAACTCGTGGAACGATGTTGACGTTGACTATGTCCCCGTGGCCACCGCAGCACCGCGCACTGAACTACGATCGGCCACGCGCTCCGATGACGCTCGATAAAAGCGTCGCTCGTCGCGACTCTTTCACGAAGAAGGCCGTCGCTTTTTTTAAGAGATCACGCTCCATCCGTAGCCGATCGTTCTCAGCCCGCAGACGACGAACCTCCTCTTCCAATGCAGTCGGCGGGGCTTTCGCCGCCAACGGCTCCCGCCACTTCCGCAGCAGGTTCTGGCCAATCACCAACCGCCGAGCCGCCTCCGCGAAACTCAGACCTTGCCGCGGCACCAATACCACGGCCTCGACCTTGAACTCCCTCGTAAACACTCGACGTTTCGACATGATCTTCGCGCTTCACGCTACGTTGCACGCACGCAAAACGTGGGCAAGTCCACAAAGAACTGACGCTCGATTCGACATCTCCATACGAACTACGACTCGTTGCTGATGAGCGGCGTTGAACGAGGAGACGCTCGCGAACAAATCCACGGCTAGCTCGATAAGGTACTGAGTTCGTGGCGCGGCAATTGAATTGATTGGGAGTCGCGCCGCACGTTTAATTTTCGACGGGCAAGAGTGTCCGTCCTACAAGTTTGTTTATTGACGGGCTCGTTGAAAAAACTCCAGCCACCTCAACATCACCGCATCGGTGATTGTTTTTCCTTCGCGATACTCGGCTGCCGTCTTACCCCAATAGAAACCAACCCAGCCCGTCGCGTGAACCCCCGAACGTTCAACAAACTCTTCAAACTCTTCCGGCGAGCACTTCAATGGAAACGTCTCTTCGATAATGACTGGCTTGCCGATTTGAAAGCCCTTCAGCGTTTCGATCGCCTCGTCGAGCTTCTTGCTTTCCGGGTAAAGATGCACGCAGACGAAATCGAGATCGTCGGTCACTTGGCTCGGCGGAAAGCCAGAGGTCAATCCGGAACGATCAAGGCTCCAATCGACCAGTCCGACGGTGACGAGATGTTGTCGATCGTGTTGTCGAATCGCACTCGTCAACTTCTTAATCCACAACTTCGCGATCTCTGGCCGTGGTCGCCCCGCTTGATCGAGTGTGATGACTTGCACGAAATGTTTCCCGGCAAACGCTGGCCCCAGCCAGTCACCTGCGTTGCGTTTGCCGCCGGGAACAACGGGCTCGTTCATCAGGTCGTAGCAGAACACGGCCGGACTCGATTCACATTGCTTGGCGATCGCGGCCCAAAACGTCGCTTGAGCGGTCCAGCGATCCACTTCCGTCAGCACGTCATACCAAGCCGGGACATCTTGCTTGTGGTAACAGCCGAGCCCCGTCAGATCCAAATAGAACCGCTGCTCCTCGGCCAGCTTCAGCAACTCCGTGAGCTTGCTCAACGCTTTTGCATTCGGCGTGTCGCGATCCGTTAAGAACTTGCCGACCTGCAAATGGACGCGGACAACGTTCGCCCCCAGTTCGTGCATCTCACCGAAGTCGGCGACAACCTTCGGCCATTCGACTTCCCAATAATCTTCCAGCAAGCGGCCAGCTTCGTCGTGATCGTAGTTGAATCCCCACGGAACAAACTTCTTTCCCGACGGCTGCAAGACAAAACCCTTACGGTCTGAAGAAACTTCGATACGTTCCATGTCGTCAGCAAAACCGGTTGCCATGCACAGACGCATCAGCAATGCCAAAAACAGTAAAGTATGAATTGATCGAAGCATCATTGTCCCTTCAAAGTCACGACAAGCTTCTTGCATGCCAGCCAATGGCGACATAATAACGCCTCGCTATGCAGACCCGCAGAGATCACCAAGTTTGGCACGCTGCTCCGCGTCGTGCATTCGCGACGCGGAGCGTCACAATCACGGAACCCGAACTTCTTGGCTCTGACACAACACGAGCGTCAGCGCATGATTGTTATGAACAACGAGTCATTGAGGCCCATGATGCGAAATGCTGGACAAAGCGTGTTGTTGCTCATCGCGATGCTCAATGGCCAATCGTTGCTCGCTGAAGATGCTCCGCCTCCCAAACGGCCCACGCAAGAAGCCGTGACTGACGCGGTTCAACGGGGCTTGAGCGTGCTCGAAAAGGCTGCGAAGAATTATCCGGAGCACCGAGATTGTTTCGCCTGCCATCATCAGACCGTGCCGTTGGCTGCGATGCGCGAAGCTCGACGAATTGGTTTGGTTGATGAGCCGTTGTTTGGCGACACAGTGCAGTTCGTGCAGAGTTACTTTGACAAACATGCCGACGAGATGAAGCAAGGTCGCGGAATTCCCGGTCGAGCGTTCATGGTCGGATACGGCGCATGGTCGTTCGAGTTGGCCGACGTCGATCTGTCT
>JAYUFI010000057.1:0-2915 GCA_043738805.1 Planctomycetaceae bacterium
CGAGTTTGAGCGGCCGGTACAGATCGAGCAAATGAACGGTTTGATTGACCGCTGAATTCTCCCAAGCCGATTGCGCCAGATTCATATGGGCAAAGTAGAGATGCCGTTCGGCGAGTTTCGTCTGTCGCGTCGTGGCCTCGGCATTCAGGTCGGCTTTCTGACGAGCGGACTTTTCCTGTTCAGCCAACGTCGATTTCTCTTTCGCCAACGTCGCATTTCGATCGGCCATTTGAGTGGCGGCGCGTTCCTGTTTTGTGATGACCTGTTTTTGCCCGTTGATCCAGAATGCAGAGACCGTCGCGATGACCGCGATCGCCGCGATCGCCGCTGCTCCGGACATCGTCCAGGCGCGATGGCGACGCATCAACCGACCGACTCGCGCGCTGAGCGGTTCGCGATGTGCCTTGACCGGTTCATCGGCTAGCCAATGGTCGAGATCCGCCGCCATGTCCAGCGCGCTGGCATACCGCTGCAGCGGTTCACGCGACATCGCCATCAGACAGATCGCCTCCAATGGTTGGGGGAGGCTCGGCAGAATCGTTCGCGGCATGGCAAAGTCGCCACGCTGCACGCGGCTGAGCAACTCCGGCAACGAGTTCGATTCGAACGGCAATTTTCCGGTCAGCAGCACGTACAGCGTTGCTCCCAAACTGTAAATGTCGCTTGCTGGTCCCATCTCTTCCGGCCGACCGGTGGTCTGTTCCGGACTCATGAATGCTGGCGTTCCTAAAGTAGCACCTGTTTGAGTGAGGCTTGGTTCCTGGTTCGTTGTTTTTGGTTCGTTGTCTGTGGCCTGGGGGTCGTGGGTTTCTTGCATTGACGACAGATCACGGACAACGGACAGGCTGGTCATCTGCTTGGCCAGTCCCCAATCAACCACCAGCGTCTCACCATACGGGCCGAGCATGATGTTCGCGGGCTTGAGATCGCGATGAATCACTCCCTGACTGTGGGCATAAGCAACGGTGTTGCAGACGGTGATGTACCGAGTCAGCAAGTGACGCAGTTCCGCTCGCCGCTGACTGAAATCACCGTCGTCTTTGTCCGTCTCATGAAATCGCTGAATCGCCTGCTGGAGCGTATCGCCCTGAATGAGCCGCATCGTGTAACAAGGGCGGCCGTCATTGTCGTGACCGACGCCATGCACCGGCACAATGCCGGGATGTTCCAGCCGGCTGGTGATCTCCGCTTCCCACAGAAACCGCCGCCGACGTTCGGGGTCGCGATCATGCGTCGCCTGAATCCGTTTCAATGCGACTTGCCGTTTGAGCTGCTGATCTTCCGCCACCAGCACTTCGCCTAACCCTCCTTTGGCGTGAGGCCGGATCATGCGATAGCGTGCGTAAGTTTCGAGCGTCGTTCCCATCTCCATCACCGCAGATTCCGCGTCGCCACTTGATTTCCCCAACGTCCAAGCGGATTTCGCTTCGCCGTCCAAGTTTTCCGTCGGCACCAACCAACCATTCATCTGCTCGAGTTTTGCAATCTGCTCCTTCAGCAACGGCAACAAGTCCGGAGACTCGCGGCACAGCTCGTCAACTGATGTCAAATCGCCCCGACTGCGGCCCTCTTCCCAGAGGTCCAACAGATCGTTCAAGCGTTCGGTGAATTGGGTCGTCATTGTGCTTGCTGCTCGTCGAATCGCCTATTCGCAGAAAATGTCACCGGGCAACTTTGCACGCGTTCCAATGACGCTTTCAACGTTAACGATGCGGGGAGCCGCGTTTGTTGCCCACAGTCTTAAAGGCGGAAGAGCGACCCGCTAGCCGCCACTTTTGACGATGCGTTATGTCGGCAGCCGGCCGCCAAGAGCATCGTGCAGAGTGATGCGAGCGGACCGCCAACGGCGCTGTAACGTCCTTTCCGATAGGCCGAGCACCGCGCTGGCATCTGCTTGCGAGAGGCCCTGATAGTAAATCAGGTCGAAAACTTGGCGATCTTCGTCTGGCAAGGCTCCGGCATGCTCGTGGAACTCGCTCCAACTCGCGAGTTTCTGCGGATCAAACGTACTGGAAGCCGCGAGCAACAACGATCCCGTGGATTGCCCAGCATCCGACGAATCGTCGTGTGATCTGTGCTCCGCTTCCAAGTCGTCTCGTGATTCGTGCTTGGCTCCTAATCCTTCGGGGCCAAAGTAGTGCCGAGCCAAGTCGATCAGTTCGCGGCGAATCTGCAAAGCAGCCAGTGCGTAGAAGCCGCGAACGTCCGTCGGCCGCGTGGATTGCAACGCTCGGAGCAACCGAATCGACGCGTTCTGCACGACATCGGCGGTCTCTTCCCAACGGCGGACTCGCGAATAGTCACGGAACATGTTGCGCGTCAGCGTTTCCAACCGCTCCGACGCATGCCGCAGCAACTCATCCAAGGCCGCATCGTCGCCAGCCGCAAATCGCTCGATGCAACGTTGGAGCGACGTGGGTTGGGAAACGGACTGGCTCATTGGGATTCCGAAACTTCGCGGCGTTCGTTGCGGCAGAATTGGAATCCGTGTCGAACGCCGAGAGATCGTATCCAGCAACAAGTCGGAAGTCTTCACAAAAAAGTTTGGCGGCTGATGACGCAGGTTCTCGCCGGAAGGAATGGGGATGAAGCTCGTGAACTCCTCACGCTGGTGATCCACCCGACCTTTGCCGACAATATCAAGCACGGGCCTTTGAGCTATCTCCCACCAACACGCGCCTCCTGAGCTTCACCAACGAAGGAATTTACTGACATGTGGTTCAACAAGTTCTTCGGATTCAAGACCCGATCACGACGTCTATCGACCGCAAGATCAAGAAGAATCCAGGGCGTCAGAACCAGATGCCCGATGTTGGAACTCCTTGAGACGCGTACGATGTTAGCCGTCACCTGGTCCAATGTGGGACCCTCGGCCATTTCCCATGGCCAAGTGCAAGGCCTCGGGGACGACAAGG
>JAYUFI010000058.1:0-1022 GCA_043738805.1 Planctomycetaceae bacterium
TCTGCGGGGACGAGGTCTTCGTGCGCGATCTCAAGGGGCTGACGGTCTATCGCTGGGCGTCCACCGCCAGCACGAAAGGCCCTCAAAATGCAGAATGACCGCACATTCAGTTCGGTGATTCGAACACTACTTGCAGTGGGGCTTCTCAGCCCGCCATGCTTGCCGGTTTTCGCCGACAAACCGATCGTAGGCGTGACTGCTCGTGCGACGAGCGAGCAAGTCAAGGGTTTGTTTGCGGCTCAGAATGTCTGCACTGAGAAAGGACTGAGCGACAGTGGCCGCGGCGACGGATCTAAGAAGCTGACAACCAACAGTTACGCCGAGAACGGCAATTGCTGGCAATCGGGATACATCGCTCGCGGGGCTGACGAATCGCCGATCATCGAGTTTGATCTCGGCCAAGTGGAGACCGTCGGGCGGTTTCATGTTTGGAATCACAATGACAGCCCGCATCGAGGGTTCAAGCATGTCAGCGTGATCGTCTCGGATAACGGCAAGGCGTGGCGAGCGATCCGGCAGCGGTTCGAGTTCGCGAAGGCACCGAAGAGTGAAGATTATCTCGGTGAGGATTACTCGTTCGAGCCGCCCGTGACGGCCCGGTTCATTCGGTTTCACTGTGACAGTACGCATCGCACGGGCGGGCAACCGGATTTGGCGGGGCTGGGGAAAGTGCAATTTCGTCGTGGTCGAGTGGCGGACGCCGCCAGCAACCGACCTGATGCGGTCAGCGTCGCGCACGGCTTCATTGATGTCACTGCCGCGCCGTACTTCGCGAAAGGCGATGGCCAGACTGATGACTCGGATGCAATCCAAAAGGCGATCAACGACTGGCAGGGACAACACCGAACATTGTGGCTTCCGGAAGGGACGTACCTCGTCTCGAAGCCTTTGCGATACAAGCCGGGTGTCGGCAATGGTTTTAACAACTTTCGCGGAGCCGGTCGCGAGCGGACAACATTGCGACTCAAGAACGCCAGCTTTACCAACACGGATCAGCCGCAACCGGTCTTGTCGCTCGGCTT
>JAYUFI010000059.1:0-1020 GCA_043738805.1 Planctomycetaceae bacterium
GGACAATTCGCGACGATTCGCAGTTGGCATGTTTCGGAAGTGGCGTCCACAACAACGTCGATCGCGTCTAACCAGTGCATCCAGCAATTCTTCAGCAGCGTCGGGACGGCGAGCGAAACGGCTTCGAGTGGTCCCGACAACCAGAAAACGCTGGTCACGCCGCAGTCGGGTCGCAATCGCAGAACGTAGTCGATCGGCTGTCCAAAACGGCTGCCGGACGAAAGCATAAAACGAAACAGGTCATAACCGGTCGTCGTCTTCACGACTCGCTCGCCGATGCGGACGACGTGACCGTTTGGCAGCTGCCAGTTCATGCCGACAATGTTGTCGCAGAATGGTCCGAAGCGCGACGAGGCGGGAGCAAACCCCGTCGCATCCACTTGCTCGTGCAGTGTGGCACTCGCATCGATCAAAAGTGGAAATCGCAATTTGTGTGGAGCGGCCAAGGATTGAACGTCCGCCGCTGTCGCGTTCGCCGACAGGCAAACCACGCCATCGATTGGATCCAAGAACGGTACAAAGCAGCGTGAACCCGTCTCATTCGGAAGCTGAGTACTCTTGCCAGTTCCACCAGTCTCATGCGTTCCATCAGTCCCATTGCTCTGCTCAAATCGCCGCTCGGCGAACACCTTCAAGGGATTCATTTGGTGGCGCGGGTTGAACATGGCCGGAATTGCGAGTTGTATCCGAGTCATTTCTGGCCCGAAGACCAGCGGCATGTACGCGGTCTTGTCGTTGCCGATTCCGTGTTCGCCCGAAAGGGTTCCGCCAACGTCCACCACACGCTGCATCAACCGCTTACCGATGAGTTCAACCTTTTCCAGTTCACCCGGCTTCCGCGAGTCAAACAGAAAGTTGGGATGCAGGTTGCCGTCGCCCGCATGAAAGACATTCACCGCACGGATGCCCACAGCGTCGGCTTCGTCGTAGACCAGTTGCAGCAGCTCGGCGAGTGCTCGCTTGGGGATCACGGCGTCCTGCACCACGAAGTCGGCACTCAGTTGCCCCATCAAGCCGCCA
>JAYUFI010000060.1:0-2906 GCA_043738805.1 Planctomycetaceae bacterium
GACGTTGGCAGCGGAGCGGGAGCACAATCGCGGGCGGTCGATGCTCACATTGTCCTGCGACCTCACGAAGACGATGGCGCGGTTGTGCTCGATGCTGCCGTTCGCTCGTGGGCTCCCATCGCGCCGGTCGGGCTGCGTTGGGACTTTCCCATCTTCAATGTCGATTCCAACTTGGACACCACACAACTCCGCCGAGAAGGCGGACGACGAAACAAGGGTGATCCAAACAAACCGAGCTCGACTGCACTGAATGCGAAAGAGTTCGCGACCAAGTTTCTGACCAATAATCCGACTCCCAAGAGCAGCATCATCGACCAAGTTCGCAACGCTGGTTTTTCCGAACGACAAGCCAAGGGGATGTTGGAACGTGCGGAAGGCGACGGCGTTGCTCACCGACACAAGCTCGACAAGTACGGTCGAATTGGATTCGCCAACGTACCGCAAAGCGACGACCAACATCGGGGCGGTATCTGGCCAGTCAAACCCCCTTCCTGAAACTCAAAGGGGGGGGGCGCGCGCACCCCCTAGAACCCCCAAGGTGTGCGCAACACCCTTGGGGGCGAGGGGGCGGCACGTGCGCAACACCCTCTTGAGAGAGAAGACGAAACCGGATGACTTCCAATCAAATGCCAAATCTGTGATAAATAACACACCATGCCCAAGCCGAAACAAAAACAGAAACAACTGCCAACGATGTCCGACACGCTCCGCCAAACGATTCGCGAATCGCAGATTCCGTTGCTCACGTTGGCCGATGCAACCGGGGTGCAACGTGCCTCGATTAGCCGATTCGTCAACGAGTCACAAAGCCTGCGGCTCGACTGTGCGGACAAGCTGGCTCGCCATTTCGGATTGGTGCTCGTGCAACAAGGGGACGAGTAATGGGAACCGTTTTCAAGAAACAGACAACGCGACCGCTTCCGGCGGACGCGGAACTCTTCACCAAAGCGGGACAGCGTTTCGCTCGTTGGAAGCCAAAGAAGGGCAGGACGCGCACGGCGAAGGTGACGACCGGGCGGGATGGTTCGGAGCGGATCGTCACGGAATCAGCGACCTACGTCGCGAACTATCGAGACGGGGAAGGATTCGTCCAAACGGTTCCGACTGGTTGCCGCGATGAAGATGCTGCGCGGAGCGTGCTCGGCGAGTTGGAGCGGCGGGCGGAGTTGGTGAAGTCGGGCGTGATGACGGTCGCGGAAGATAACGTCGCGGATCATCAAACGGTGCCGTTCACCGATCACATTGCCGTCTTCGCGGAGTCGATGAAGGCGAAGGGCTGCTCGACCGATCATCGGGCGAAGACGGAGCGATATCTCCGGCGACTGGCCGATCAATGCGAGTTTCGACGGCTCGGCGATTTGAAAAAAGTGACGTTTGAACGTTGGATCGTGAAGCGTCAGGGCGAGAACTGGTCCGCTCGCAACCGCAATGCCTATCAAACCGCTCTGGTCACGTTCGGCAACTGGTGTGTTGAAAATGATCGGCTGATGGTCAATCCGTTCGCAGGACTCAGCAAGGCGAATGAGAAAGCAGACCGTCGCCGAGTTCGTCGGTCGATGAACGAAACTGAACTCGGTCTCTTGTTGTTCGTGGCTCGTTGGCGTCCGCTGGCCGAGTTCGGGCGAGTCCCCACGAAGAAACGCGATTTGCCGGTGGATGCTGGGCGGAAGACTTGGAAGTATGCACGGCTCACGTTCGATGACATTCCGGCGGCGTTGGAACGTGCTCGCCACCAACTGCGAAACAACCCGGAGTTGCAAGACAAACTCGAATGGTGCGGACGGGGACGGTCGCTGGTCTACAAGACGCTGATTCTGACAGGACTCCGCAAATCGGAGTTGGCCGCGCTGCGAGTGAACCAACTGCAACTCGACGGCTCGCATCCGCACATTGTTTTGAACGCTGCCGACGAAAAGAACCGCGAAGGCAACTCGATTCCGCTGCGGCAAGACTTGGCCGACGACTTGCGGCAGTGGCTCGACGACCGCAAGCGAAGTGATAGCACGCCGACACTGAAGTTTTCAGGCGTGGCAGGCCATGCGGACGAGTCTTTGGCCGATTCCGCAGTCTTCGTCGTTCCTGACGCATTGGTGAAGATTCTGAAGCGTGACCTCAAAGCCGCTGGCATCGCTGACAAAGACGACCGGGGCCGAGTGCTCGACGTTCATGCTCTGCGAACATCGTTTGGCACGTTGTTGAGCGCGGGAGGCGTCTCGTTGCGAACGGCTCAAGCCGCGATGCGTCATAGCGATCCCAAACTCACAGCTAACGTCTACACCGACCCCCGACTGTTGGACGTGCATTCCGCGCTGGATGCTCTGCCGATGCTGCCGCTCGATTCGTCGCCGATCAAGAATCGTCAGACGATGCGAGCCACGGGGACTGATGGGAGAGGCTCAAATCTGGTTGCAGCAACGGTTGCAGCAACGGTTGCAGTAACGGTTGCAAAACACGCTGGCTTTCGGGGTCACACGCTGACAACCGAGCGACACGACGACTCAACATTCAGTCGCCCGGACTCTCTTGGCAGTCGTGGGTTACGTGCCTATATTCCCGCCCCCCACGAAAATCCTGCCTGGTGGTGTAACGGTAGCACGAGTGACTCTGAATCACTTAGTCGAGGTTCAAATCCTCGTCGGGCAAATTTGATTTGCGACAATTGCTGGAGTCGCGAAGCATGAACTCCACTTCCGAGGTTCCACGGGAACTTCGGAAGTTTTCGTTTCCGGTCCGCTCGTTGCGGCACTCGTCATTCAGCTCGAAGACGCACGATTCGCGAAGGCCCTCGTCATGTCGACTATTTCTCCGGACACGGCGATGGGGGTGGGGATCATCACCCTGTGTGTGATGCTGCTGTTTCGAGAGCGCCGGATTCTCGAACAGACTCGCAGGGGGCGGCGGCTGGT
>JAYUFI010000061.1:0-1019 GCA_043738805.1 Planctomycetaceae bacterium
GCGGGCAACACGCTCGTTGATCCAGAGATTCCCGCGCACACGCTGGTCGTTGACTTCGCCGCGCAACCGCTCGTTGTCCCAACGGGCGGCACGCCAATCACGCTCAATATGAACGGCCAGCGGGGCGAGATCACCGAAGCGGGCGGACATTTGAATGTCGGCCTCAGCGACTTCGCGACCGCTCAAGGGAACTTCCTGGTGACGTTCGAATCACACGTCACTGGCACAATCACTCACGACAAAGTGACCGTTTCTGGAACTGACATCAGTGCGTTCGTCGGGACGTCTCAAGGGACCGCCGATGAAGCGGGGGTCAACATCGAACACGGATCGTTCGGGCTTGTCGCGTATCAGGATCTTGACTCAACGAAGACCACACAAGCCGATCCCAAGTACGCCTTCACGACGACTGGTTCCGCGAGCCTTGTCGGAATCAACGGGCTTTCGGCCAGCGGGACGCTGACCGCGCGCGTCAACCACACGGGAGCCGCCGTCGATGAAGAAATCCCGACGCTCGGCGATCCGATCGAGCTCAAATTCGCGGACGGTGTCGATCATCCGCAGGTCTTCGGCAGCGCGACACTCAGCATCGCCGGCTTCGTCGATGTCAGCGGCGACTTCGTCTTCGAGAAGAACTCCTCGACCGTCGGCACCATCACAACCACGACGATCACCGCCGCTGCCGCGAACCTCGACGTCTTCATCGGCATCGGTGGCGGAGCGGATGTTGTCGGAGCCAAATCGCCGGTCGGCGTTCAGATCAAAGACACGTCACTCGGTGTGATCTTCGAGACGAAGGTTGATTCGACACACACGCTCGCGACGACCGACGGCTACGCGGTCTCTGCGACGGGCGCTGCCGAACTGATCGGCGTCGACGGCCTGTCGCTCACCGGTTCGTTGACGGCGAAGGTCAACACAACCGGCCACGCGATCAATCAAACGATCAATGTCCCCGATCCGAACGGCGGTGCTGATGTCCTCGTCACGATCGTTTTCGCGAACGGCCAAAACGTCCC
>JAYUFI010000062.1:0-2904 GCA_043738805.1 Planctomycetaceae bacterium
GCCGCGCACACAACCGTTCCGCGACCAAATTGATGAAGCAGGTTCGTCATGTCATGCCTAGTGGTTGAAAAGGAATTCTTTCGTGTTGATCAGCGCCCAAATCAAATCCTGATAATTCTCGCGAGCGGCCTGCTGGGCGTCGATCGGTTTGCCGTCGGAGTTCAGTCTTGCATCGGCGAGATAATCGAGCGATGTCTTCAGTTCGTCGGACCGCGGCTCGCGTGCGAACGCGGCGAGGTACAACTCTCGAACTTTCGCTTCCGCAGGCCGTGAGTCTTTCGCGAGCCGTTCCGCTCGACCCGACGGGCTGGCGAGTTTCGATTTGATGTCAGACGCGTTGATCAGGTGCAAGCTCTGCGCGAGGCTTGATGATTGCACTCGCTCGCATTCGCAAACGCTCTCCCCTTCCGGCCGACCGAAGACTCGCAGGAACGGTGACGAGCGGTTGTAGCTGTTGTCCGGCAGAGCGACTGCTCGCGTTCCCGGAGGCAGGTTTGCGAAGTCGGTTTGCGTGCCAGCCAGGCGGTCAATCGCGTCGAGCAGAACTTCGGCCTGCAGACGCCTCGGATAGAACCGCGAATAGTTCTGCCGATCCGCAAGATTGTATTGATTCGGTGTCGCACTCAGTTGGTAGGCGTTCGATCGCGTGATGGCTCGCACCAGTTCCTTCAAATCAAAGCCGCTCGCGATGAAATGTTTTTCAAGCGCCGCCAGCAGTTCGGGATTCGATGGCGGATTCGAGTCGCGGATATCGTCTTCCGGTTCGATCACACCGCGTTGGAAAAAGTGCTTCCAATAACGATTGACCAATGCCTTGGCGAAGAACGGGTTGTTCGGGCTACTCATCCAATCGGCGAGCTTCAGTCGCGGGTCTTCGTCGGGAGCAATCGCGGGAATCGCATCGCCGAGTGCCGACGGTTTGAGCGGTACGCCCGTTTTGATGTTGGTCGCGACAGCGATTCCTCGCTTGTGGAAGATCAGATCCTCACCGCGCGTTCCCGAGGGTTTGCGACCGACCTGCGTGAAGAACGCGGACAGCGAATAATAATCGTCCTGACTCCAACGCTCGAACGGATGATGGTGACACTGAGCACACTGCATCCGGACGCCGAGAAAAAGTTGAGCGACGTCTTCGATCTGTTCCTTCGGCTCTTTCACGCGTTTGTACCAGGCGACCGGCGGATTGCCGATCACGGTGCCAGTCGCGGCCAGCAGTTCACGGACAAACTGGTCGTAACGCTTGTTGGCGAGCAGGCTGTCGCGGACCCACGCGTGGAACGCGAAGTTCGACACAATGTCGCTGACGTCGTCTCGCCGATTCTTCAGCAACGACGTCCATTTGCTCGCGAAGTAGTCGGCGTAGTCGGGACTTCGCAGCAATTCGTCGATCACATGATCGCGTTTGTCGGGACTGCTGTTGGCGAGGAACGCCGTTGCCTCGTCGTCGGTCGGAAGCCGTCCTCCGATGTCGAGTGTGACCCGGCGCAGGAATGTTGCATCGTCGCAAACGGCGGACGGTGGAATGCCCAGTTCTTTCAGATTCGCGAAGACCGCCTCATCCACAAAGTTCCTGATCGGCGGCAAATTCCCGATCGGAGCGCCGAGCGGAATCGAAGCGTTGAAGACCGTCAGGCGATCCTGATAGCGCACCATCACGGCAACTTTGCCGGCAATGTCGAGCACCTGCACCAACCCGCCGCCAGACACTTCTGCCATTGCGTGATCGTTGGATTCAAAAATCGCCTGACCGGTGACATCGCGCACGCTGCCGTCGGAAAAGCGAGCCATCACCTTGAGTTGCTGCTCCTGCTGAGGCCGCAGGGAACTGCGCTGCGGCTGCACCTCGAAGCCAACCAGTTTGGGGGCCGCGTCTCCATCGAGCGGTCCTCCCTGTCGAATCCACTCGCGAAGCACTTCGTAGCCTTCGGAGGATATTGGCAGGCGGACTCCACCGCCGTGCGGCAATTGACCGGACGCCTTCAGCAGCACAAGGCTGCGGTCTGGCCCGCCGACAAACAGCCGACGGCCACGCCCCTCTTTCAACAGGTGTTCGTAATCCTCTCGCGGCTCAAACCCCAACAACGACATTTGAAATCCATTCTGTCCGCCTCCCGCCTTCGCATGGCAGACGCCTGCGTTGCAGCCCGCCTTGGTCAGTACCGGGACAACATCATTGACGAAGCTCACCGGACGATCGGCAGCATCGACCGCCCAAAACGCGTTCGTCACGAGACAGGAAACGACCACTGAAAGGAGTCGCCCGCGCATCGGCAAGCATCTTCGGAAATGATCGTTGAGGAATGACATCGTGTTACCAGTTGAGTTTGTCATCAGGACAGGGAACTTTGTCTATGCGAACAATTCGTGGACCGGTTTGCCACCTTCCGTGACAATCGGAATCGGGCGGCCCTGCGAATTGGTCCAGTGAGCATTCAGATCAATTCCCATGAACTTGAAGACGGTGGCCGCAAGGTCTTGCGGTCGCACCGGCCGTTCCTGAATACCGTAGCCGCGCGCATCGGTCGCTCCGATGACCTGACCGTGCTTCAGACCACCGCCTGCAACGAGCATCGACATGCAGTTCGTCCAATGATCGCGTCCGGCAGTCTTCGTCATCACCGGGCCACGGCCGAACTCACCCAGCATCAGAATCAGGGTCGAGTCAAGCAATCCCCGCGATTCGAGATCGGTCACCAGCGTGTGGATGACGCGATCCACACTCGGCAGGAGCGGCTTGAGGCCCTTCTCGATGCCTCCCCATTTGACTTCGTCGCCGTGGTGATCGAAGTAACCCCACGTACCACTGACCAACACAAACGAAACACCCGATTCGACGAGTCGCCGCGCAAGCAACGCCTTTTCGCCGATCGAGTCACGACCGTAAGCGTCGCGCAACGTTGGCGA
>JAYUFI010000063.1:0-7657 GCA_043738805.1 Planctomycetaceae bacterium
CCCACCCTACGGCTCAACTCTTTCCAAACTCTTTCAACAGATTCCGTAACTCAAAAAAGCTTCGTCCCGACGGCCGCACGACCATCAGGTTCAAATTCATGTATTGCTTCAAGGCCGGGATCAACTGCACGTCGCTGACCACAGCCGCGTTGACTCGCTCGCTGCGACTGGCTCGGCAGGCGATGAGTTCCGCGTGGTCGGCGAAGACCGCCAGACCACTGACCTCGCCCCGATTGATCGCACTCATCGCGGCGGTGACCGCTTCATCCACTCCGCCGAGCAACTCGTGAGACCACTGCTTCCCAAACGTCTGATTCTCGGAGTGCTCGACAGCCTGCAGAACGCTCGGAGTCGCCGTCACGATCAACGCCTTCCAGCGAGTCATCGGCTTGTTCGGATTCGGAGCCGCCTCGGCCGTGTTCCGATGCCAGACGATCTTGTGAGTCCGCAAGTAATCAAACGCGCTCGGCGTGATGACCGCCTTAGGACAAATCGCGACCTTCGCCCACTTCTGCCCATTCAACCGCGAGGCGAGCAGTTCGGCGGTAACGACGCGATCGGTGACGGCAAAGGTGGCTGAGGGCTGGGGGGCGAGGGGCGAGGGGCGAGCAGGAGGCAGCACTGCGCGCACCGGTTGCGAGACCGGTCGGAGGCGATACATCACCTCGCCGACAATCTTCTCAACCAGCTTTTCGTCCAACACCAACGGCATGATTCTTTGTCTTCGCCCTCGCCCCTAGCCCCTCAACCCTCGCTCCTCAACCTCGTCCGCAATCCCAATCACCGCCCATCGCACGGGAGACTTGTCGTCTCCCAACATCTGACTGACCGCTTTGCCGTCGCTGGTGATCAGCACTTGCTGCCCGGCTCCGGCTCCCAAGTTGTCCACGACCAAGACCGGTTCCCCATCGGCTCCGCCTTTGGCATCCAGCGTCTGCACCACGAGCAGCTTCCAGCCATTCATCGACGGATGCTTCACCGTCGAGGTCGCGTGGCCGATGACTTTTCCAAGTTGCACTTTTGATTCCTTACCCGCTTAGAAACCAAGCGTCGTCATGATTACTTTGGCTTCGTCTTCGTTGCCCACAATTTCTGTTAGTTCGTGGTAAATTCGATCCATGTACATTGGACGCATAAGAACGTCTTCATCGCACAAGTCACTTCCGGCGTCCCGAATTACTCCGCCAACCACACCCAAACATGCAGCCATTACCAAGACATCAGGAAAGAGTTTTTCTGGTTTCAAGAGGTCTGGTCCGTGGAACGCATAAGAAACCGTCCCGCTAACCCGCGAGAGGATGAATGCGCCCGTGCCATCAGAAGCGACAACAATCCAATCATCATCCCAATCATCAATCCGTTCGCCCGACAACCCATCCCAACGGTAGCCCGCTTGAAATGACCAAAGCCCAGCAAGTGACGGAAGGAAGAACGGGTTGCCATACGACACAATCTGCAAGTCATCGGGACCGACCTCGGAGTAGAAGGCAATGAGATCGTCAGGAAGTTGAAAATCTCCTTTCCAGTCTTCAATTCTTTGCGGACGCAACAGTCCATGCACACTCAGAAGTTGCTTCACCTTGTTGAAGTCGATCTTCATCGCAACTTCCGATTCGGTCACATCAGACAATCCGAAGGTCATCCACCAACGTGCATCGTCGCTGCCGAGTGAACGTCAGCGGAGTCGTCACGCCCTCGCCCGTCGGTCCCGCGATGCTGAATGACAAATAGCCTTCGCCTCCCAAGCCAAGGCCCGCGCCGCAGGGACCGTTCTTGATGAACAACGTCGTGTCCAATTCCTTGCCCATGACCGTCATGTTGCGGACGTTGCGGCTGTGGATCAGGCTCGTGTGGCGGAAGCCGTGCTCGGCTTCTTTCGCCAAGCGGATGCCTTCGGCCACGTCGCGGACTTTGATGAACGGGACGAACGGCATCATCTGCTCTTCGGGGACGAACGGGTTGTCGATGTTGGTCTCGCCAAAGAGCAGCGTCGCGCTGGCGGGGATCTTCACGCCGATTTGCTCGGCCAGCACGCTGGCGTCTTTGCCGATGAGGTCGCGGTTCAGGTGCCAGTGATCGCCCGGCTTCTCCGGCGGCGAGAACGCGACCTTCGTCATGCGGTCCACTTCGGCGGCGTTCAGGCGATGTGCTCCGGCGCGGCTCATCTCGGACATCAGTTGGTCGAAGATCGTGTGGACCGCGAAGACTTCTTTCTCGCCGATGCAGAGCAAATTGTTGTCGTAAGCTCCCCCTTGGATGATCGACTTCGCGGCGATGGCGAGGTCCGCCGTTTCATCGACGACGACCGGCGGATTGCCCGGCCCGGCGACGATCGCTCGCTTGCTGGCTTGCAGAGCCGCCTTCGCGACGCCCGGCCCGCCCGTCACGCACAGCAGCCGGATGCCTCGATGACCGAACAGCGCGGCGGCCGATTCGAGCGTCGGCTCGGACACGATCGTGAAGAGGTTTTCCAGCCCCGTCGCTTCGTAGATCGCGCGGTTGATCCGCCGAGTCCCCTCGCACGCGATGAACTTGCCGCTGGGATGCGGATTGAACACGACCGTATTCCCCGCCGAGACCATGTTGACCACATTGCACGCCAGCGTCGGCAGCGAATGCGTCACCGGCGTGACCGCTCCGATGACTCCGAACGGAGCCGCCTCAATCACCGCCAGCCCGTGATCGCCGGAAAAAACTTCCGACTTCATGAACTCCATGCCCGGCACGCGCCGCAGGATTTGCAGCTTCTCGATCTTGTGATCGAGCCGCCCGATCTTGGTCTCCTTCATCTCAGCCGTGCCGAGTTCGACGGCCTGCGACACACACACCTGCCGCACGCACTCAATCGCCTTGGCCCGCGTCTCAAGTGGAGTTGCTCGCAACTTCTGAAACGCATCGTTCGCCGCCGCGACCGCATCATCGACATTGGCGAACACGCCGAAGTCCCCGTTGCGCGGCTTGCTCGCGGTGAACCCATTCCGCTTTTGGAGTTGCGTGAGAACTTCTTGAACGACGGCACGAATGGTAGCTTCGGTAGACATATCGAAAACTCTCATTGAGAGGTTGTGGGGAGAACTAACTCAACAATCGCTGCTGGTCTTCCAGCCAACGAGCCAATTTGAACTTCGTGGGAAAGTGAATCGCCATGACCAGCAGCAACGCTCCGACGACGGCCGGCGGAATCAGCGACTTCGTGATGATGAACGCGATCAAGTTGAAGAACGCCGCACCTTCGACCAGAGCTAAGGCGGTAAGCATCTTGGTCTGAGCGACCGCGAGCAGCCGCCCAAACAGTTCCTTCGGCCCGGTCGCTGTCCCATCCTGAGCCATCTTGGCAACTCCCTTCACTCCCACCGCCGAGATCAAGTTCGACACGACAAAGCTCATCACGACTGCCACCGCCGCAAACGCCATCGCGAGATACATGATGATCTCGGACCCGTTCGGAGCGGCCGCCGGTTGCCCTCCCGGCTGAGCCGCCGGAGCCTGCCCAAAGACGGCGAAGCTCGCGACACCAGCAAACGACAGCACGCCAGCGATCAGCGCACTGGCAATGATCCGCATCGTTCGCAGAACCTTGTCAGGCTCCATCGCGGCATATTGCTCAGGGGTAAGTTGAGGCTGCTGGGGCATGTTTCGTGACCAACATTGGGAAGAGGCTTAGGTGTAGATCAATCAAGAAGGTGTTTTTGTTGTTCGAGCCATCCGTCGAATTTGGCTTTTGTTGGGATACTCAACAGCATGGTCATCATGCAGACTGATCGTGATCCCGGCTGCAAGCCAAGAACGTGTCAATGTTACTGCGATCAAACTGAAAAATATCGGAAGCTTGAGCATCGCAAATTCCGCAAGCGTCCTTGTCATCGGCACGACGAGCAGGCGGCCGCCCAATTCCTTCGCATCAACACAAGCTCCTTCCTTGGCCAATTGAATGATTTTCTGAATTTCCTTTTTCTCAAGAACTCCCGGGACAATTACGCGAGCCACCACGCCAACGAATGCCAAAGCCAGTGACGCAAACTCAAACGGATGAAGTCCAAAAATGGGTGCCATCGGCAACACTCCGCCGCGAACCTTTCCCAAGAACGTACAAGCGACAAGAACACAGAAAGTTGTGGATCCGAGGATCAAAGCGACCGCGATGAATTGCGTTATTCGCAGAGCCTTCTCTGGAGTGACTTCGGCGTAATTGACCTTCCAAACGTCCGACTTTGTTTTGATAAACAGTGTGCGAAACTCAGCGAGGTCGCCAAACGCTTGTAACCACTTCATCGTGTGGCCTCCCTCGCATGATCCCTCACTCCGCCTTGAACACCGTCTTGCCGTGAACCTGCACCGTGTCGACGAGGCCGATGACCGTGCAGTCGATCGGCAGCATTTTGGTTTCCGGTGTGAACCGAGCACTCGAACCTTGCACGCACAACACGACCTGCCCCTCGCCGCAGCCGAGCGGATCGACCGTGATAAACGTCCGCCCGGTTGGCTTGAGGCTGCTCGCATCCTTTTCATCGACACGCAACGGCTCGACGATCAGCAGCTTCTGGCCGACCATCGACTCGACCTTCTGCGACGAAACCAAGCTGCCCGTGATGCGTCCGATAAACATGAGAAACACCTTGGAACACTAATCTCCGCTAATCGACGCTAATGAAGACAGAAGGCAATGACTGTTTTGATTAGCGAAGATTAGTGCCGATTAGTGTTCCCCTTTTGTCTTGTTGACCGCTTCCACGCTCTGTCGAGCCACAACGATTTCCTCGTTCGTCGGCAGTACCCAAATTTGTGTCTGACTGCTGTCCGTCGAGATCTTCGCTTCCGAGCCACGAGCGACGCTCGTGTTCGCTGCTTCGTCCAGTTCAATCCCGGCCCAGCTCATGTTGCGACACACGCCGGATCGAATCAGCGAACTGTTCTCGCCGATGCCACCACTGAAGACGATCGCGTCCGCTCCGCCGAGGATCGTCAGGTACGCTCCGAGATATTGCCGAATCGACGCGATGAACACGTCGAGAGCCAGCTTGGCTCGGACATGTCCTTTCGCCGCTGCCTCTTCGAGGTCTCGCGCGTCGCCGCTGAGTCCGCTGACTCCGAGCAGTCCGCCTTTGCTCGACAGCTCTTCGAGCACCTGCGCCAGTGTCTTACCGCTCTTCCGCAGGATGATCGGCAACGCGAACGGATCGAAGTCGCCAACTCGATTGTTGTGCGGCAGACCAGTCTGAGGACTCATGCCGAGGCTGTTCGCCAACGACCTCCCGCCTCGCGCCGCACACAGCGAATTGCTGCCGCCGAGATGGCAGGTGATGACTCGCAGATCATCTCGCTTCATCACTTGAGCGATCCGCGTGTTGAGATACCGATGGCTCGCCCCGTGAAAGCCCCAGCGTTTGATTTCGTACTCTTCGGACCACTCGTAAGGGATCGCGTAGAGCCGATTCTCCGGCGGGATCGTTTCGTGAAACGCCGTCTCCAGCGCGGCCACGAGCGGAATCTCCGGGAACGCCGAACGCAACTGCCTCATCGCCTTCGCGTACATCGGATTGTGAGCCGGAGCGATATCCGAGAAATCTTCCATCTTCGTCAACAGCGCGTCATCAACGATCCGCACGCCGCTGAGGTTCCCCGCGAACACCGCCTTGAACCCGATTGCCGCAACCTCACCGACTGACTTCAAGCAGCCGTACTCTGGATGCGTGAGTTGATCGAGGCACATCCTCACCGCCGCCGCATGATCGCTGACCGGCAGAGTCGATTCCTCGCGCCGCCCGCCGATCTCGACAAAGCACGCGCTCGCCGCTTGCCCGATGCGATCAATGCCTCCACGAGCAAGCTGCGACTCGTCCGACATATCGAACAGCCGATACTTGAAGCTCGTGGAGCCAAGATTTGCGACAAGAACTTTCATGGCGACATCCATGAGGATTTCGTTTAACCGCACGCCTCAGGCACGCGCGTTGGTGTTGATCCCCAAACACCACTCGACGCGCGTGCCTGCGGCGTGCGGTTAAACGACGGAGCGACTCCTAGACGAAGTGCTCCAACAAGCTTTCGCCCGGCCGAGCGATCAAGTGAGCCGACACGAGTTCACCGACTCGCGAGGCAGCAGCCGCTCCCGCATCAACAGCGGCTCGCACGGAGCCGACGTCGCCGCGAATAATCGTGGTGACATACGCACCACCAATCTGAACTTGCTTCACCAAGCTGACGTTGGCCGCCTTCAGCATCGCATCCGATGCCTCGATCTGTGCGACCAGACCTTTGGTCTCAATGAGACCGATTGCTTCACCCTTCATGACGTTTCACTTTCGTTGAATTCCAAGTCACCGCCCCACCGAGCTTGCCTCGGTGGATTCAGGCTTTTGCACTACTCAAAGCTGTCACACGCAACGGCCTAGTACAGAAGCCTGCGAGCCACCGAGACAAGCTCGGTGGGTTTGTGTTTGCTTAGCTCGCTGACTTACCGCCCGATGCTTTCGGTCCCGGCAGAACTGCGGCGAGTTCTTCGTGCGGTCGCGGAATGACCTGCACGCTGACGACTTCGCCGATCTTGCTGGCGGCGGCGGCTCCGGCGTCGATCGCGGCCTTCACGGCGGCGACGTCACCGGTCACGAACGCTGTGACCAAGCCACTGCCGACTTTGTCCCAGCCGATCATCTGCACGTTGGCCGCTTTCAACATCGCGTCCACCGCTTCGATCAAACAGACGAGACCTTTGGTCTCGATCATCCCCAAAGCTTCAGAAATCTTCGCTGCCATGAATTTTCTCCTCGGTTAGAAATCAACTCGCACTCTGCGATTTGCTTGTCTCTGTGCCTCTGTGCCTCTGTGTTTCAACGGCCTTCGTTTTGAAACACAGAGACACAGAGGACGCAGAGGTTTGACTCAATGTTTATGACACGCACACGGCTTCGGGCTGATCAACTCCACCTTCGTCGCTGCGTCCAGATTGACGGCATTCCCCTCGTCCGTGTCGATGTGGACTTCGAGCTTCACTTTCGGATCGGCTCGCACGACGAGGTTTTCCAGCACCGTCGTGCATCCGAGCGACTCGATCCGCAGGTGCATCGCGTCGCCGTTCTTCACGCCGTAGTGATCGAGGTCCGCCGGTCCCATGTGGACATGCCGCATGGCTCGGATCACTCCAGCTTTGAGTTCCACGACACCCTTCGGACCCACGAGCACACAACCCGGTGTGTCGTGATGATCGCCGCTAATCCGCACCGGCACGTCGATCCCCAGCGAGATCGCATCCGTGAAGGCCAGTTCCACTTGCGTGGGCCGGCATGGGCCGAGCACTCGGACATCGGGCAGCATCCGCTTGCGTGGCCCGACGACCATGACCGTCTGCTTCGAGGCAAAGTAGCCGTCTTGATACAGCGACTTGTGAACCTCCAGCTTGGCACCCTTGCCGAACAACACCTCGACATGCTCGTCCGACAAATGCACATGCCGAGCGGAGATGTTGACGACGAGAGGGTTCGGTTTCTGTGAAGCCGCCGCGCCGGGGAGATGCTTCAGCAAGACCTCGCGGACGATCGCCTCGACGTCGGCTGGGTTGTATTGAGTTGTTGCCACTGATATTTGCCTTCGCCCCCACCGACCTTGTGTCGGTGGCTCGCGGGCCTCTGCACTACGCAGCCGGAGACGACTCGGCGTAGTG
>JAYUFI010000064.1:0-2903 GCA_043738805.1 Planctomycetaceae bacterium
CCCGTCAGCGAGTGGTTCTTCCGCTCTCATGACGACCGAGCTGTTGTTCTGGTCGCGGAGCGACCGCACGACGGTCGCCCTGGGTTTTTCAATCCATTCGCCGCAGCGGAACAATCCCGCCAAACCATCTCGTCGCGGAGCGACGATCGAACCATCGCCACACGATCAGCGATCAATTTCATTCGCGCCGCTGCCCCCCGCCTTCAATCGTCGCTCCGCGACGAATCATCCCTGTGTCATCGCCATCCGTGGGTTGAAACCCACGGCGACCTTCAAATGTCGCTCCGCGACGACCGGCGAAGGTTTCGGCTCGCGAGATTGCGGTGCTCGAAAAATGTGGATCGCGGCGGGAGCGAAGACCGTTCGCGAGGAATCGGTGGAGATTGGGAAGGGGCTGGAGATCACTGCTGAGGGGCGATCGTTTGGGGTCTTCCATCCGATTGTGCGACAGCGAGTCCTCGCGTCAGTTGCGGTCCCTGCGGTTCACCATCAACCCATTGATTCGTTCGTGCTCGCCAAGTTACAGGAACGCGGTCTGTCGTTTGGGCGGGAGGCGGACATGCGGACGTTGATCAAGCGAACCTACATTGTGGTAGAGACCGTGAATCATCCAACCCAGTGTGAAAATACAGTCGGAACACGGCAACTATTGTCTTTGGGGGCAAGGACTTGCTTGACACTGTTTCGAGCAGTCAGCATCATCCTGTGACCCATTGGTGGGCACAACTCATTTGATCGCTTGTCGCCAAGCAGACGGGAAACACGCTATGAGCACTGGAAACCGAAGACTGGATATCGAAGAAATTGGTGACGTCACCGTTGCGAAATTCACTGACAAGAAAATCCTTGATGAAGGCAATATCCAGATCATCGGAACTCAGTTGTTTGCGCTGATCGAAGACGATGGTCGCCAGAAAATCGTGCTCGACTTCTCGAACGTCGAATACCTCTCCAGTGCGGCCCTTGGCAAACTGATTACGATGGATAAGAAGGTCAAAGCGGCCAAAGGCAAACTTCGGTTATGCCATGTCCGACCGGATATCTACGAAGTGTTCGCCATCACTAAGCTCAACAAGTTGTTTGACATGAAGGACAATTTGGAAGCCGCCTTGCAAGGTCTGTAGGCCGGTGGATGAAGGACGTTCTGGGACTTCGACGACTCTTCTTTTTGCCAAGTTCTTTGGCTGAAATCTCAGAACGACCGTGGATGGGACGCTTTTCGTAGCGGCGAAACGTTGGCGGGGTCATTCGGGAAACCATGGCTTACATCGAACAATTCGAAGTCTGGATTCCCAATGACACGGCGGAAGGCCATGAGGTCCAAGAGCGTATTGTTGGCCTGTTAGAACAGCATGGCTGGCCAATGCGAGACGCTTTCGGAGTTCGTTTGGCGTTGGAAGAGGCACTTGTCAACGCCATCAAGCATGGCAACCGGATGGATGCGACCAAGCAGGTCTACATCTCGTGCAAGTTCGCCGCCGATGAGGTGTCAGTCACGATCGAAGATCAAGGCGAAGGCTTCAAGATCGTCGACGTTCCCGATCCGACCGACGACGACAACCTCGATAAGCCCGGCGGTCGAGGGATCATGTTGATTCGATCCTTCATGACTTCTGTCGAATACAACGACAGAGGAAATCGGCTAAGCATGACCAAGCGGTTGGCTGCGGATGCCTGATCGATGGCATCAAGGTGGTTGCCGTTTCGCGGAGCACGTTTTCAACGTGCTTGAAAAAAAGCGGGCACGTTGAAAACGTGCCCCACGCATAGCGACCCCCAAATAGCGAGAGAGGGACTCGAACCCTCGACCCCAGGCTTATGAAGCCTGTGCTCTAACCGACTGAGCTACCTCGCCAGACTTCGGACAACCGCTGAGCGACCGCCGCTGAGCGACCGCCGCGAAGAGGGCGAGATTATAGCCAGCGTCGATTCGATGAAAAGTGACGGCCACACTGACCGTCTTGCTCAATCTCAAAAACCGTTCGGAATTCCGACACGATCGGCTCCGCTTGGCTGATACCGACTGACTTGATCCCTACAATCCGCCGCGCTCACGTAGCGATGAATTTGGTCAATCACGCGATGACGATGGAGTTGGATATGCTTTGGGAAGTGGAGATTCACCCGGCTCAAGGACAAAGTGACCGCGAAGGGGCTCGCGTGTTGAGTGAGGCTCGCGCGTTGCGACTTGGTTCGATTACTGCCGTGCGAGCGGCTCGGTCATTCTTGATCGAAGGGGATGCGGACGAAGCCGCAATCGAAGGACACGGCCTCGGTTTACTCGTTGACTCCGTCGTGGAATCGTGTGCCGTGCGACGCCTCGGAAGCAACACGAGCGAAACGAAACAACCCTCAACCCTCCTCAACGTACTCTTCAAACCGGGCGTGACCGACAACGTGGCGCTCAGCACGAAGGCCGCGCTGACCGATCTCACCGTGCCGGTGTCGGCGGTGGCGACGTGCCGGAAGTATTGGCTCAACGACGGCGCAAATGCGGAAGAAGTCCAGCGGCTCATTAAGCGTGTTCTCGCGAATGATGCGATTGAGCATGTCATCGCTGGCTCGTTGATGATGGATAGCATCGCCGTCGGCAGCGAGTACAAGTTCAAGCTGACGACCATCGCGATTCGCGATATGGACGACGATCGACTGACGCGGCTCAGTCGCGAGGGACAGCTTTACCTCAACCTGACCGAGATGCAGACCATCAAGCAGCACTTCGTAGACATCGGCCGCGACCCGACCGATGTCGAATTGGAGACGGTCGCACAAACGTGGTCGGAGCACTGCTCGCACAAGACGCTCAAGGGGCGCATCGAATTTGCAGGCCGCCCCATCGAGAACCTCCTCAAGGAAACGATCTTTGGGGCCACGCAGGAAATTCGCAAGCAACTCGGCGCGGA
>JAYUFI010000065.1:0-1017 GCA_043738805.1 Planctomycetaceae bacterium
CGTCACCGATGACTTGAGGCGGCTCACGTCGCGAGGCCGCGACCAGTTTGTAACCGATCACCAGCAGCCGATAATCCGCTCCGTGAGCGAATTTCTCGCAAATGATCTCGTCGCCCTCTTCGACGGCAGCCGCATACGCCGCCAGAACCTGCTCGCGTGTGTTCAAATTGCAAGCGACACCCCGGCCTTGATTTCCATCCTGCGGCTTGATGACGACAGGGACTCCGATGTCTTGCGCGGCGCACCACGCGTCTTCAGCACTCGTGACCGGACGTCCCCTTGGAACCGGTACGCCGACCGCGTCGAGCAACTGTTTTGTCAATTCCTTGTCTTGAACAATCGATTCAGCCACGGCAGACGTTCGGTCAGTCTCGGCGGCAAGGATACGATGCTGTTTGCAACCGTATCCAAGTTGAACCAAACTGCGATCATTTAGACGGCGCGCCGGGATGCCTCGGGCGATGGCCGCACGGACGATCGAGCCGGTGCTGGGGCCCAATCGAATCTGTTGATCGAGGCTTCGGATCTCGCCAATCCGCGTCAACGCATCGTAGCTTTGACCAGAAATCGCCGCTCGAACTAACTCGGCGGCGATCGACAATGCCATTCGGCCAACGGGCTCTTCACAGTATTGAACTGCGATTTTGCAGACACCGACAGTTGTCGTCTCAGCGACGCGAGCGAACTTAACCGCACACCCAGACTGCTGTTGCAGTTCGACCATTGTGCGAGCCAACAATTCGGCGAGACTCATAGCAGGCGACAGGATTTGGCTGTCGGAAGCCTCATCATGGCAGTCTGATGAAGTCACGTTGGCCAGACCGGTCAGGAAACCAGCGGCCCGATGACGAATGGCGGCAATGTCTTGCGTCGATCGCTGTGTGTGCGCCGACAGATCGATCTCAACTTCCAGGACGGTAAGTTGTGACCAAATATTCGGACCTCGCAATGCTCGCGTTGTCCCAAGATTCATAATCGTAAGCCTTTATATTTCCAACGCATTCGGTCAGGATGTCC
>JAYUFI010000066.1:0-2903 GCA_043738805.1 Planctomycetaceae bacterium
CGACGGGCAGGAGTGCCCGTCCTACAGATTTGTGGGACAGAGCCAAGCAACGTTTCATTCGCGACCAGCAAAATTAGCTCAGAGCGATTCGGCCCAGCAGCCTCTGCTTTCAGTTCTTTGGCTGGCGGTGGCGATTTCTTTTTCGGCGTGCTCGTCTTCTTGGTCGCATCCCCTTTCGACGATTCGGACGCAGCCTTCGGAGTTTCTTTTTTCGGCATCTTCTGTTTCGGAGCCGCTTCTTGCTCAGCAGCATCGGACGGCTTTTGCTTCGGACGACTCGGTTCGGCTCCGTCGATGATCAACTCATTGGGAGCGATTCCCGGCCAGATGCGGCGGATGCGTTCGAGCAATTGTTCGGCGTCGTCGGGATCGAGGTTCTCGATATAACGCTGCGTGTTGCGATTGCCGCCAGCCGGAGGAATCTCGCCGAGCTTCATCAGCAGGTTTTCGATTTCGCGAATTTCAATCTCGTTCGCGAACAACAACAGGCGGTTGTTTTCAACATCCGCATCGACCTTGAACTTGTCTCCGCCGTCGTCCTTCGAGGAGTTCCGTCCTCCCCCATACGGGTTGTAATAGTCGAAGTAATACGGATTGCTGCGACCAGAGTTCTTCTCTTTTTCTTGTCCTCCCATCATGAACTCGATCGTCCCGGCGACGTAATCGGCTCCAAGCTTTCGTAGCGGGATCACCTGAAATTTTCGATTCGTCCCGTCGAGCTTTTCGACCAACAGGCGGATCGTCATGTGATCGGCCAGCGAGGCGTATGCGACGATCGACTTGTTCTTCGTGTCAGCTTGCAGCTTTGTCGTCGGATCGAGGTTGCCGACTTCATCGAGCAACTGCATCAGCGAATCGGGATCGATGCCCGTCAGCCGATAGACCTGCATTCGTTGCACGTTTTGCAGCAGATTTTCGCCGTGTGATGCGACGACGTCCAACGTTTTG
Source organism: Planctomycetaceae bacterium (assembly GCA_043738805.1). Taxonomy (GTDB): domain Bacteria; phylum Planctomycetota; class Planctomycetia; order Planctomycetales; family Planctomycetaceae; genus SXKJ01. The sequence goes on from JAYUFI010000066.1 coordinate 949, forward strand.
ACCGCTTGTGAGATGATCGCCATTTTGTCGGGAGGTGCGTTCGCCAGGATGCTGTTTTCGCGATCATTTGCCAACAACCGGACCTCCGCCGGCTTTGCCTTTGCTGCCGCACCTTGTCCTTGCTGAGCTTGTTGCTGCATCTGCTGCATCATCTGCTGCATCTGCTGTTGGAACTGTCCCATCATGTTGGGGTCCATTCCGCCGCCACCGCCACCTCCACCGCGTTTGCCTTTGGGACTCGGCTTGTTCATACCCAACAGGATGTGCAATTGATCGAGCACCTCGTTCGCCTTCGTGTGTTTCAGTTTGAACTCACGAACGAGTTGTTCCTGCTTGCCCCCCGATTGCTCTTCTTGCAGGACGGTCCAAATTTGTCGCAGGTTGGTCACGGAATCCATCGCTTCCAAACGGTTGGTCGCCGTCAGATGCGTGAGCTTGCCGTTCGGACTGAGCATCGGCTTGAGTTCGGTCTCTGCTTGATCCGACAGCAGCCAATCGAGCGGGAACGAGGTCTTCACGTAATCGTGATCCGGCAACCGTTCGAGTTCCGATGGCTCGACGCGCGGCACCATGCCGGGATTGATCTTCGCGACATTGACGACCGAAATCGTTTCGCCATGTGTCAGCATTGTGAAACCGCGAGCCAACAGATGCCGGTTCAACAAACCGCGAGCGTCATCAATCGAGTAAGTCTGCTGCGTGACAAGATTCAAATAGTCCGGAGGCAACTCTTGCCAATCGAGACTCTTGTGCGACGTCTCCGCGAGCCACTCTAGTACGTCACCCCACGGTTGTCCTTTGAGGTTGAACTTCACGCGCCCCGATTCATCGAGCTTCAAATTTTTGATCTCATCCGGATTCGGCGGAGCCGACGGCTTCGTCGGTCGAGCGGTCGGAGCGGAGTCTGTTTTCTCTCCCGGCTTATTCGGATCGGACGGCTTCGCACCGTCCGCCGGTTGCCCCGGTGTCGCATTCGGCTGACCGGGTTGCCCCGGTTGAGTGACAACTCCTGCTGGCACTGCTTGAACAGCCCCGCCGGACTTACGAATCATCGGCTGAGCCGACGCTCGTGACGGCTCAAATGCAGTCCAACTCAGAAACGCTGTGAGCGTCACAAGGCTCACTGTTGTCAGATTTCGAGAGGCGAAGGTCATAGACATGATCCGTCGATTGAGCCGCAGAACGACGTTTTCAAAAACCCCAACACGCCGACAGACAAGACACTTTTCCTGTCGAGGCACCGGATTATCCGGAAGCGGACATCGAGAACGCAACACCCAGTTGAAAAAGTGGCTTGTCCGCCCCACTTCTCCGACACCGAGCGTCAAAGATTCGGCCATGTGGCGAATCGGCAACGCGGGCTTCGGATATTTATGCACAACAGAAAAACGGAAGAGATTCACCACGGAGGCACGGAGATAGAGTTGGTTCTCCGTATTTTTGAAAGTTGCCCAGACAAACACATTGGAGAATTGAGTGGCCCAAAAGAAGAATCGCCTGCGCTGAACACTCTTCTGCTCGAACTCTTCTCTCCGTGTCTCCGTGGTGATTCCCTCCCTCTTCCCACCTCATCTCGTGGCCATTGTTGGAAAGGCCGATCTCCAAACGGTACGTTGCCAAGCAACTGCGTTTCGACAACTTCAAAAGGTGAACCGCTCATGCCACGACTTCGTTGCTTCATCGGTCTCGTTCTGATCGCTGCTTCCTTCGGTATCGCAAGTGCAACTCGCAAACTCATCGCGGCGGAGCTTCGTGGCGAAATTCGCGATGCGGCTTCCGGCGAGTTGCTGCCCGCTCGCATCACGATTCAATCGGCGGACGGTGCGAAATGGTTCTTCGCGAAGTCGGCCAACGCGAATGGCTCGGCCCTGAGTTACGACCGAGTACGTGGCGAGAAGAGCATCGAGAAACACACGACGTTGTCTGCTCATCCGTTTGTCGTCGAAGTGCCTGCC
>JAYUFI010000067.1:0-1017 GCA_043738805.1 Planctomycetaceae bacterium
CCCCTTGCTGGTGAGCAGTTGCCGAGTCATCTCGTCGAGCGGCATGTTCGACGCGACCGCACTGCGAATCCATTCGCGGAAGCCGTACATCGCCGGCTCGTTCAGCCGCACGCGCGAGTTCTGCAACAAGTCGCCCCACTTCAACGACCAGTGATCGACAAATTCCGGCCGCGCAAAGAGAGCGTCAATCGTTTTGCTTCGTTTCGCCGGATCGGCATCGGCGAGAAACTTGCGGACCTCATCCGCCGTCGGCTGCAAGCCAATCAAGTCGAGCGACACTCGCCGTAGAAAATCTTCGTCGCTCGACAACTCCGACGGCGTGACCTTCAAGTCGTTGAGCTTCGCAACGACATGCTGATCAACGAAGTGGTCGGTCGGTACCGGCGTCGGTTTGAAGTCGGGCTTGCGATTGAGCACGATCAACCGCGCAGCCGCGAACTTTCTCTCGAACCGAGCGACGACCGCCGACTCGCCCAACTCGCGAGCGGTCACATGACCGACGTCGGTGACATCCGCGACTCCTTCGGTGTTGACGTTGAAGATCGCCAGTTTCGTAACATCGCGCGTCGTGCCGTCCGTGTAATGCGCAACCAACTGCAAGCGGTGCGACATGCCCGGCTCAAGCACGAATCGATCCGGAAAAACGCGGACGAATTCAATCTCGGCCTTGTCGTCGAGATCACCTTTCGCACCCTGCTCGATCCACGTTTGTAGGATACGATGCGAGAGACTCCCTTTTGCGATCCGAATGCCGCCACGATGCGGCACATCGCCAATTGGCTTGGTCAGCAACAAGCTGTCGCTCGGCTTGAGCAGATTGATGCGTCGTCCAAACTGATCGCCGAACACCGCCGTGTAATCCTGCGACGCCTCGCCCCCGCGCAGCGACAGCTTGAACCCGTTCTTGCCGAGCGAATAACCGTGGCACGCTCCCTGATTGCAGCGCGCCTTGCTGATGATCGGCTGGACTTCGTTCTGATAGCTCACGAGCATGGGAACTGGTGCGGATGGCTGCGA
>JAYUFI010000068.1:0-1014 GCA_043738805.1 Planctomycetaceae bacterium
GTCGGCGACACGATGCTAATTGGACCAAGCGGTTTGGAAATGCTCACACCGATGGAACAATGGCCGATGTCGAAGGTCGATGTCAGAGGTGCCGCGATTCTGCGACCCGACATCTTGCAGCGGACACGGTAACGCCAAGATCGAAGACCGAAGGGAAGATCGCCACGGAGGAAAGTCCGCTTGCCGGTTTCATGGGGAGAATAGACCTTGAGATGGCATCGGCAGCCCTGAACTCTTCTCAGTGTCTCCGTGGTAAAATCCCGCTTCATTTTATGACGTGTGCATCTCTCGCGAGGTGTCAGCGTCGCAGCGTGGAGATTTGATTCGCGTCTGCTCATACTGCGTTGCCCTTTCTGAAGTGGTTCCGGATTTTGCATTTCTCACACGACAACCGGGAGTTTTTGACATGTCGCAGCCTGTGACCTCAACCGCGACTGAGCGATTGAGTGAGAACGATGTTCAAGCAATCGATCAACTTCGCGAGGCTTATGCGCGGCTGCGAAAAGAATTGGGGCGAGTGATCGTCGGGCAACATGAGGTCATCGAGCGATTGGCGATTTGCCTGTTCGCTCGCGGACACGGACTGCTGATGGGCGTGCCCGGTTTGGCCAAGACATTGCTCGTCAGCAAGCTGGCGGAGACGATGTCGCTGAAGTTCAGCCGGATTCAATTTACGCCCGATTTGATGCCGATGGACATCACCGGGACCGACATCCTGCAAGATGGAGCCAGCGGCAAACGCGAGTTTCAATTCGTGCATGGCCCGGTGTTCGCCAACATCGTTTTAGCGGACGAAATCAACCGCGCGCCTCCAAAGACACAAGCCGCGATGCTCGAAGCGATGCAGGAATCGAAGGTCACTGTCGTCGGCAAGCCGTTCAAGTTGGAGGCTCCGTTTTTGGTGCTGGCGACTCAGAATCCGGTCGAGCAGGAAGGAACGTACCCGCTGCCGGAAGCCCAACTCGATCGGTTCATGTTCTTGATCGAGTTGGATTATCCGAACGAAGAAGAAGA
>JAYUFI010000069.1:0-7637 GCA_043738805.1 Planctomycetaceae bacterium
TCGTCACCTTGTAGCTTGCGGCTCGTGCGAAACGCTTGCAGCTTTTGATCGCGGTCGATGACCGACACGTGCGGTAGCGGACGGTTGTTGAACAACCGATGCGTCACTTCGCCTTGCTTGGTCGAAGCGTCGATCACGACGACGACATACTTTTGTTCGAGCAAATCGCGACGCTGCTGTGTCTTGCGAACATCGTCGATCTTGACCGCAACAACGGCTGCCGAGTCAGTTGCCTCCGGCGTTTTTTCGCTCTTCTCACCGGGGTTGAGGATCACCAACAGCGGCTTCTTGGTCCGTTGGGCTTCCTGATAAGCCGGGGCATAATCGGTGAAGTAAGCGGGCGAGGCATTCGACGCCGCTTGTGCGGTAACTCCGGCAGACGGATCAACGAACGCCAACAGGGTCAAAGCAAAGAGTGAAACCATGAAATCCATTTTCCTTCGTCAGGCGGTTGCCGCTCAGGCTGAGTTCCCAGCCAGCCTGCGAGCCCAAAGGCTCTCTCCTGTGCGACCACCGGCGAAATTAAATCCATTAGCTCGCATCGACATTCGCAGCAGCCTGACCCAAGGCTCGCCAGCGGCACGTCGAGTGAGGCGGAACTGTTGCGGCTCACCACCGCACCGTCAAGCAACTGTGGAGAAGTGCGCCGCACCCTCGAAGCATCGAGCGATGCTGATATCATTCGCCTTCCTTGATCGAGCCCTTGTTCGATCGTCGTCAAACATTGGTCGTTACCAACCACACGAGCGGAGATCACGATGTCACGAGTTACTTCTGCATGGCGAGTTGGCTTTGTCCTTGCACTCTCGTTCGTCGGCTTCTCAAGTCATGGTTCACAACGCGAACTCTTGGCGGCAGACGATCCGAACCCGGAAGCGACTCGCCAATACGCGGTCGCTTACGGCTTCCAAACCAAGAAGCTGTATCCGCAAGCGATCCCGCGTTGGACGGCATTCATCCAAGCCTTCCCCCAAGACGCGCGCATTGCCAACGCGAACTATCAACTCGGCGTCTGCCAGTTGAACGATAAGAAATTTCCCGAAGCGGCGGCCACGTTTCGCAACGTGCTCGCGAAGTATCCGCAGTTCAAATCTCTCGACGGTGCTCAGTTCAACTTGGGCCTGTCGCTCTTTCAAACGGCTCAAGCGACGAAACAGCCGAACGATTTCAAAACGGCAGCCGCCGAGTTTGCGAACGTCGTTGTAAGATATCCGCAGAGCACATTGCTCGCCGACGCGACTTACTATCAGGCCGAGTCCTTCTACCTCGCCGCAGACAAGCCGACGGCGATCACGACTTATCAAAAAGTGATCGCCACTTATCCCAACGCGACGATCTTGGCGGATGCGTACTACGGACTCGGCACCGCTCAGCAAGACCTCGATCAACACGTCGAAGCAGCAGCGACGTTCACCGCGCTGCTGCAAAAGTTTCCGCAGAGTCCGCTCGTCACCGAAAGCAAACTGCGACTCGGTTCGTCGCTCGTCGCGCAAAAGAAACATGCCGAGGCCGAACCGCTCTTCACGCAAGCCGCCGCCGTTGCTGACTTCCCACTCGCAGACATCGCGTTGCTGCGACAAGGTCAAGCGATCTTCGATCAAGGGAAATTCCCCGAAGCTGCCGCACTGTTGGAAACGCTCCCGCAAAAGTTTCCAAAGAGTTTGCAGATCGGAGCGGCACTCACTTCCGCTGGCAAAGCGCGTTATCGAGTCGCGCAATACCCGCAGGCTCAAGCGTTGCTGACCGGCGTCGTCAACCAGAAAATGCCGACCGCCCCCGAGGCCACTTATTGGCTCGGACGCACGTTGATCGCACTCAAGCAACCGGCTCAAGTTGTCCCGACCGTCGATCCGGTCATCGGAGCGAATCCACAAAGTGAGTTCATCCCGGCGCTGCAACTGGTTCGCATCGACTCGATCTACGAAATCCCCGAACGTCGCAAAGAGACGATCCCGCTTTACGCGAACTTCGCCGCGCAGTTTGCGATGCACGAACTCGCCCCGGAAGCGAAGTACCGAGCGGCTCTCTCCGCGTTACAAACAAGCGATTTGCCGAACGCTCAAGCTCACGCGGAACAATTCCTCGCCAACGCCGCGTGGGCAAAACAGGCTCTCGTTCCGGAAGTGATCTTCGTCGGTGCCGAGGCGTTTCTGCTCAATCTGCCTGACGCGAATCTTGCCAAGGCCGAGCCGCTGTATCGTCGGCTCGTCAATGAGTTCGCCACGAACGCGCACGTCCCGCAAGCTCATGTTCGCATCGGACATTGTCTGTACGCCGCCGGCGTCGCAGCCAATCAGCCCGCGAAGTTTGAAGAGAGTCTCGCGTATCTCAATCAGACGATTGCCACGATGAAAGAACCGGCGCAGCTCGCCGAGGCCCGCTTCCTCATCGGTCGTGCTCACGGCGAACAAAAGCGACATCCTGAAGCGCTCGCCGCGTTTCGAGCGGCTCAACAAGCAAAGCCCGATTGGGATCGCCTCGACGAAGTGTTGCTCGCACTCGGCGTCAGTTTGCGAGCAACGAATGATGCTCCGAACGCGGCGGTTGAACTGACAAAGCTCAATCAAATCGCGACCAGCAAGCTGCGTGATCGAGCGTTGTTCCATCTCGGCGAGATTGATCGCGGCCTCAAAAAGTACGACAGCGCCGTCGCGTTTTATCAGCAACTTGTCACCGGCTTCCCGATGAGCGAACTCGTCCCCGCCGCGATCTACGGGACCGGAGCCGCACTGTTTGAGAAGCCCGACTTTGCCAACGCGGTAACGCATCTTTCAAAACTCATAGCCGAGAAACCGCAATCCGAACTGATCCCGACCGCGCTGTTCCTACGTGGCCTGTGTTATCAACGGCTCAAGCAATTCGATCTCGGATTGAAAGACCTCATGCAATTCATCGCGTCCGGCAAAGCGGTTGAGAAGGACGCGCTCGATGCCAAGTTCGCGACCGCTCTTTGCCAAGCGGGCCTCAAACAACATGAGCCATCCATCGCGACGCTGACTGCGTTGCTGGCCGCGAAGCCCGACTATGCTGACGCCGACAAGTGCCACTACGAGATTGCATTCGCGAACGTCGAACTGAAGAAAGACAAAGAAGCCGCTGACGCCTTTCGTTCGCTCGCCACGAAACTTCCGGCCAGCCCGCTCTCCGCTGAAGCCTGGTTCCGAGTCGGCGAATTTCATGAAACTCAGAAACAACTTCCCGAGGCGACACAGGCCTTCACCGCCGGACTGCAAACCGCGAAAGCTCCCGACTTGCGCGAGCGGACGCAGTACAAACTCGGCTGGATGCAATATGAGCAGAAGCAATATCCCGCCGCGCTCGCGACGTTTCAGAATCAACTCAAAGAACTCCCACAAGGTCCGCTCGCCGGCGATACGAACTTCCTGGCGGGCGAATGCCAATTCCGCCAAGACAAGTTCGCCGAAGCACTGCCGTTTTACGCAATCGTCATCGCCACGAAGGTCGAACGCTTTCATGCCAAAGCTCTGTACCGCAGTGGCGTTTGTGCCACGAATCTCAAACAATGGCCGCAAGCTCAACAGCACTTCACCGCGCTGACGCAAACGTTTCCGCAGTTCGAGCAAATCCATGAGGCTCGCTTCGGACTCGGCTTCGCGCTGCAAAGTCAAAATCAGTTTGAACCTGCTCGGCAAACTTATCTGCAAGTCACCAAAGAGAGCCGCACCGAAACCGCCGCGAAGGCCCGCTTCATGATGGGCCAGTGTTCGCTCGCCGAAAAGAAATTTCCCGAGGCGACCGAACACTTCTTAGAAGCGGCGTTCGGCTATCCCTACGAAGAGTGGCAATGCCAAGCACACTTCGAGGCGGCGAGATGCTTCATCGAACTGAAGGATGTCGAGAAAGCTCGTGACTCACTGGAGACCGTCGCCAAGCGTTTCCCAAATCACGCCCGCGCAAAAGAAGCGACAACGTTGCTGGCGACACTGAAGTAGGTGTGTTGGCTTTCGTAGAACGGTTTTCCAAACCGTTCATGCGTTTGACGTCTAATGCCCGAACGGTTTGAAAAACCGTTCTACGATGTGTGAACAACATCCATAAATCACAACGGCTCGCCAAAACGCGCATGTTTCGAGCGATGCCAGCTACACCAGATCCAGCTTGCGATGTCGGCGTTGTGGCGGGGCGTTGCACTTCGAGCAGACGCCATAAACTTCCAAGCGGTGCGAACTCTTGATGAAGGCGTGCTCGGAGCAAATTTTCTCGACGAGCGCAGAGATCACTTCGTTGGTGAATTCGATCAACTCACCGCACTTCGAGCAGATCAGATGGTCGTGTTGCGGGTAGCCATAGTCATGCTCGTAGACTTCGCTGCCGTTGGGGCGAGCGACCTTCCGCAACAAGCCCGCCTCTTCGAGAAGTTTCAGCGCGCGGTAGACCGTTGCGCGACTAACACGCCGGCCGCCCTTGTTGGAACTCACGCGTGAGACCAGCGTGTCGGCGTCGAAGTGTTCGTGCTCGGCGAAAACTTCTTCGATGATGATCGACCGCTCGCGAGTCAACCGCTCCCCTTTGGTCAGCAGGAACTCCCGAAACTTGTCGATCGGCGACATCTCACCCACAACTCACCTCTTCCAAAAGTAGCACAGGCGGCTCGCCTGTGAATCAGCGTCGAAACCACACAGGCGAGCCCGCCTGTGCTACGTCGTGAAATCAATTCGGCGCAAAAGGTAACGGGCTGCCGAACGGGACAACATCGAACGACGTTGATTTCCCGATCCGCAGCCCGCAGTATGCCTCAAAACGTAGACGAGTCACGGAGTGACTTGCCTACGTTGAGGAGACTCAGCCTTCCAAGTCGATGCCGTGCTTATCAAACATCTTCATCAGCGCGGCTTCGAGCTTCGCTTCGGTATCATACGATCCCGAATCAATCTCGGCCTTGATGCGAACCAACCGCTCGGCACGTTGTGATGCGTCGGTCGCTTCGGTCAGCTTGCCCATCAATTGGCCAGCCGCCGAAATTTCGATTTCGTCCTGCGGGACTTCCAGCGGCGATTTTGACGCCACTTCGGACGGACCTTGAGTCCGTTGCACTCCGTGAATCGGCGACGCACCCGATACAAACCCAGGGCCTCGGACTTCCATGTCGTCTCTCCTTAACGAGTCGGCACGCTCGGACGTTTTCCGCCCACCTGCGGGCGAAGAAGTTTTCTCAATTCCGCTTCCGGTCAAACTGTGGGCCGGATGATACCGGAAATTTTGAAAATGATTCAACTGGGCTCCCTCAGACTCCGTTTCAAACGACATGGTGAACCTCGATGTGTGATGTGGTGAGGCTGGAGCCAACGCAAAAATTTCGGTCGCAACAATCCGTGCGAAGTACCAAGCGACCTTGCTGGTTCGGCTGGCGATCAGCCCAACAAGTCCAAGTATCGACTCCGGCAATTTCCGCCGATGAGCCTGACCGCCCGAATCCTGGCAGACTTTGACGCCTCCCGTCCATCACGCAGTTTCTGCCGATTGTGCCACAACTGCCCACAGAGACTCCGGTTAGCCAGCGGTTCGGACCAAGCAAACTCAAGCCGACATCGCCCCAGAACAGCCCGCTCCCGGCTGACTTTTCGTGACAACCAACATCGTTCAGCGGTTTTTCGGCGAGCAAATCAGCCGATTCGTTTGCGTTCGCACGCCTCGGTATCAGCCTGCCGCAAAACCGTAACCACAAGCTGCCAACTTGTGGCTACGAAGATTTTCACGCTCGCGCATACGGTCCCGTCGTCGAGCCTTTGTATTGGCCGAAACCGGCTTTGATCGTCTGACGCAGGACATCTGCCGTCTTCAGCATGTCTTCGCGAGTCACATCCAAGTGTGTGCAGGCTCGCAGGCGTTGCGGGCCGGAGGGACCGATCTTCACGCCTCGGTCGAGCAACGCGGCGGACAATTGGCCGGCGTTACCGAGCTTGGGATCGACCTCGAAGAAGACGAGATTTGTTTCGACATCAGCGACGTTGATCGACAGACCTTCGATTTGAGCGATCTCAGACGCGAGCACGTTCGCGTTATCGTGATCGACGGAGAGTCGTTCGACGTTGTGTTCCATCGCGTAGACCGCTGCCGCCGCGACGATGCCTGCTTGACGCAGTGCGCCACCAAACAGTTTGCGAGCGCGGCGAGCTTTGCGAATCTCTTCTTTGCCGCCAACCAGAATCGACCCCATCGGACAGCCGAGTCCCTTCGAGAAGCAGATTGAAACCGTATCGAAATGCTGTCCGACATCCGCCGCCGAGTAACCCTTCGCAACACACGCATTGAACAACCTCGCTCCGTCGAGATGTGTCTTCAAACCGTTCTCGCGAGCCCAGCCACAGACGCGCGCGAGTTGATCGAGCGGCCACGCTCGCCCACCGCCGACGTTCGTCGTGTTCTCCAGGCAGAGTAGCCGCGTGATGCAAAGATGCTGATTGTCCGCTTTGATTTTTCCATTGAGGTCCGCGACATCGAGCATTCCGTTCATGCCTGGAATTTGCCGACACATCGTACCGCTGAGCACTGCTGGCCCGCCTCCTTCAAAGCAGGCGATGTGACCGCTCGATTCGATCAGCAACTCATCGCCGGGGACGCAATGCACCTTCACGCCCATCTGATTCGACTGCGTCCCGGAGCACGCGAAGACCGCCGCCTCTTTGCCCAACTTCTCGGCCATCAACGCTTCCAACCGATTGACCGTCGGATCTTCGCCTGACATGTCATCGCCCACCTCCGCGCGAGCCATCGCCTCACGCATTCCGGTAGTCGGCTTCGTCACAGTGTCGCTGTAAAGATTGATGAGCACATTGGGCATGAAGGTTTCTCCTGTTGAATTTGGAAATGTTGCAAAAGTCACCCGAAGCGTCAGCGAGGGCGAGCAGATCGTATCAAGACGGATCACGGATCGACTGGCTTGACCTCTTCGTCGATTCCAACGACAGGCGCGTCTTTGATCTGTCGCGGCAGGGAGACAATTTGCCCGAGGGACACTGGGGATGACTCCGTTCTCGCTTCAACAACGGTTCGAGGCACGTTGACTCGCGGAAGCCATTTTGTAGAACCGCCATCGCTCACAACAGCCAGAAGCGGCGTCGGGCCGACTGCTAGGAATTTGGTCATCGCGGAAAGAATCGCAGGAGGCAGCAATTCGACGAATTGAGTCGCCGACGTGAGCAGCAGTCCTGGCCCGCCGTTGCTCACTTTGAGGATTTCTTCATCGACGTTCACCACAACGGTCGCGAGTTGTGGAAGCTCGCGGCGGGAGATCGAACCAGCCTCGGAAGTTTTCAACGGGACCAAATTCATGGATGCAAATGCCACGACCGCAGAGTCATTTCGCCGAACCAACACCGGCTCTTTCGCCGCGATCGCAGATGCGACCACCGAAACAGACATTGGTCCGATCGTTTCTGTCCGGTCCAACGGAAAGGGCTTCGATGTTACAAGCAATTCGACATCGGTTGCTTTTGAAGTCTGCGACATCGGCTCTTCGACAATCGGAGCGAACTTCGGCTCCGATGGTTGCCTCACGATCGGCGTCATCAAAGTGCTGTTGTTGAGAACGGGCTCGATTGCTTCACGAGCAACACCGATTGTCAAACTTGGTCGCGCGACAACGTTCGAGATTGCTGAGGATTGTTGACTCAAAA
>JAYUFI010000070.1:0-2895 GCA_043738805.1 Planctomycetaceae bacterium
CGTCCTCGATTGAAATTGGTGGCGGCGGCGATCACGCGAATGTGCTCGACTTCACGAGTGCGGATCTCGGAGCACTGGCCGGCGGTTTCCAGTCGATCAGCTTTTCGGCACATAGCGGTCAATTGAGCGGCGACCATTCAGGCGGGTCGATCACGGTGCTGTCGTCGGGAGCCGATGTTCGCGACGCTTTGTTGCCGACGGGGCAGGGGAGTGAAACACAAATTGGGAGCCTGCAACTTTCGGCGGACATCATTCATATCGACGGCGAGTTGACGAATGCTGGCGGGTTAATTGACGTGAGCGCGACACACGCGGTGACGATCTCTCACAGCGGGGGACTCGTGAGTCACGGCGGAGAGATTGTGGTCGATGCGGGACTGAGTGGTACGTTGTTGGATTTAGGCCACGTGGACGTTTCGAGTGTCGATCCGCACGGCGTTAGCAGCGACGGCTCGATTCATTTGCTGGGTGAGCAAGTCGGTCTGTTTGGTGGAGCGCGAGTCGATGCTTCGGGTGACAGCGGCGGCGGTGAAGTGCTGATCGGCGGCGATCTGCATGGCGGCAATGAGGCGATTCACCATGCGCTGCGGACGTATGTCGGCTCGGATGTGGAAATCAACGCAGACGCAATTCAGCATGGTAACGGCGGCAAGGTAGTCGTGTGGTCGGATGAAGTGAGTCAGGTTTACGGTTCGTTGACCGCTCGCGGTGGTGCGTTGTCGGGGGACGGCGGGCTGATTGAAACATCGAGTCGTGGACAGCTTTTGCTAAATGGCGGCGGTGACGCGAGTTCCGCGAACGGGCAGGCGGGGACGTGGTTGCTCGACCCGCTCAACGTCGGGATCGTCCAGCAGTTGACGTTGTTCCCGACCATCATTGAGTTCAATGAGTTGCCGGACTTCGCTCCGTCAGTCAGCGGCTCAGAGGTGACGGCTGACGCGATCGCAATGCAGCTCAGCATCGGGACTGATGTCGTCATCACGACCGAGAACTTGAATTACTCGGAAGTGGGCAACGTGACTCAGGCAGCGAACGCGACGATTGATGTCACGTTTATTGCTGGCGGCGATACGGCGACGCTCACGATCAACGCGGCGAATGACATTGTGCTCAACGGTGGAATTACCGCCGCGAACGGAGCGCTCAGCGTCGTCTTGAATTCGAATGCGATCACGAACAACGATGACCTCGATCTCGTTTCCGGCAACGTAATGATCAACGCGGCAATCGATCTCAACGGCGGCTCGTTTGCGAGTACGGGCATTGATTTCAACAGTATCGGCGGTGCGATTACGGCTGCGGGAGGTGTGACGATCACGCACACGGGCCTTGTTGATTTGGGGCAGATCGACACGGGAACGGGAACCGGCGGAACGCTGTTGCTGAACGGTGCGACGGCTCACGACGTGATTGCTGTTGGTGAGGGAGACATCGCCATCAACGGCGCGAACACCGATACGGTGATCATGGCCGACGTGAGTGCGACAGACTCGGTCATCATTTCGGCGACTCAGGACGTCATCGTTCAATCGACGATCACGGTGACGGGGCCGACGAGCGATCTGACAATCACGGCGGATTCCAACTCTGACGGCGTCGGCGGTTTCTGGCTGGATGAGGGGTCGAGCGTTGCCGACGCACAACTGATCGCGAGCCATAACATCACGATCATCGGCTCCAGCCTAGTGGCGACAGCGGCCACGAATGACGGCGTGCGAATTGACGGCGACGGCACGAATCAACAAGTGGTTGCCGGGAATGATCTGACTCTGCTGTCTAATTTCGATGCGGCTTCAACAACGGGCGACATCGTCATCGACGGCGTTCAAGTGGCGACGAGCGGCTCGCTGACGGTCTTTGCGAACGATCAGATTTTCCTCGGTGCGGATCAAACGGCAGGGAACGATTTGCTTTTCAAAAGCGCGGTCCAACTGACGAATGATGTCGCAGTGACTGCGGGCGATGATGTGACGTTCGATAGCACGGTCGATGATGACGGCTCAAATGCGACCGGCTCCGCGTTGACGGTCACGTCCGCGTCGCCGGGAGCGGGAGTTCTCTTTGTGGGTGCGGTTGGAGCGGACGGCGGAGATCGACTCGATTCGCTGAACGTCAACGGTGCGGGCTTCGTCGATTTTCTGAGTACCGTGGCGATCGACGGAGACATCAACGTTTCGACAACTTCGAGCGTTGACATCGTCACTTTTCAAAACGCCGTGAGCACGACAACCGGCTTGGGAGGTGCCGTCACCGGAACAGTGACGATCACGAACGCTGGTCTGTTGGTGACCAGCAAGCTCGCGACGTTCGATCTCGCGGGCTCATTCACTCAGAACGGAGCCGGTTCGACGGAACTCGGAGCGGACATCACGACCGCTGACGGAGATGTTTCGTTTGCTCAAGCGGTGTTGCTGACCGATTCGGTGAAGATCGACACGGGTAGCAACGATCACAACATCACGTTTTCGAGCACGATCGACAGCGAGGTTGTGCCGCTGGCGTTGCTCGATGGAAATTTGGTTCCGGTCTCGCAAGTGGGCGGTGACATCGCTGACGTCGTCGCAGTCAACGCCGAACATAATTCGCTGGAACTAACCGCTGGAGCGGGAGTCATTCGGTTTGATGGTGATATCGGAGCGGGATACATCGACGTCAACGCGGGCATGGACGGCGATCAAACGCTTGGCTCGCTGACGGTTAATTCGGCGGATTCGGTTTTGATCGGGCCGGTGGAGACGATCGCCATTGATCGAGGAATCGACATCGGCCACGACAGCGTCATCACGAACGGCATTCACATCGACGGCATCGGCGATCCGTACGCGACGACGATTCGCAGCGATCACGCCGACATTCGCATCAACGGCCAAGTGACCGAAGAAGTTGATCTCGTCA
>JAYUFI010000071.1:0-1012 GCA_043738805.1 Planctomycetaceae bacterium
CGTTTGACAGTGTGATCCGATGCTCTTGTGGTTAAGATGTCTCTCGATTGGGGATGCAGGCTGCGGGAGTTTTGCCGTCCACCGTCCAACATTTTTGACGTCGCACAACTCATGAATGGTCAGCTTCGCATTAATCGGCACTTCGTCTTTCGCATCGCGGCTCCCACGATCGCGATCAGTGGGTTGCTGCTGGCGCTGGGTGTCGTTGCCGCCTGGTCCGTTCAGTCGCAGCATCTGCGAAGTTCCGAACTGATCGCCAATGAAGTGCACGGGATTCTTGCCGCGCAGGATCTTTACATTGGAATGCGTGAAATTCGACACTTGCTGCAACAGTTCGGTCGCAGCCAGGACTCGCGTTACTTGGATGAAATTCGTCGGCTCAGCGAAACCGCGATTATTCAAATGGCGCATGCCGATGAGCACGCTCGTACCGAGGCCGAACAATCGCAAATGGTATTTGTCCGTCTCGCGTGGGATCGATTCACCGAACACTACGCCACATTTGCCGCAAAGACATCTCGCACGACGGCCGAGTCGACCGAAGACGTCGACCGATTGCTGGAAGATATCAGCAACGTTGTCGCACCGGCAGATGCGTTCTTGTCTCTCAACCGAGACGTCGTGGATACCACCAACGAAGCGAACCGCCATACGGCCGAGCAGTCGCGCCAAGGGTTCTTGTTGCTGGGAATCACGGGTGGCGCAGCGGGTCTCGTCGCGGGACTGCTGATTGCACGCGGAGTCAGTCAGTCGATTGTTCAACTGGATGTGAGTGTTCGTGGAGCGGCGGGCCGCATGTCGGATGTGGTCGGGCCGGTCAGGATCTCGCGCAGCGGAGGATTTCGGGAACTCGAAGCGGGATTGCAAGAAGTGGAGAGCCACATCACAACTCTCGTCGAACGTTTGCAACAGCGCGAGTTGGAGGTTTTGCACGGCGAACAACTTGCGGCCGTTGGGCAACTTGCCGCCGGGTTGGCTCACGAACTGCGGAATCCATTAATGCCCATCAAGA
>JAYUFI010000072.1:0-7605 GCA_043738805.1 Planctomycetaceae bacterium
GCAGTGTGGCTGGATCACCGATCAGTTCGGCATCAGTTGGCAGATCGTCCCGAGGCGCTTCATCGAGCTCATCAGCGACAAGAACCCAAAGAAGGTGCAGGGTGTGATGGAAGCGATGATGAAGATGGTGAAGCTCGACGTGGCGGCACTGGAGCGAGCGTACGATGACGCATAGCAGACCAAGACGATAAATTGCACTGCTCTTCACTCGCGCCCGTGGAATTGCTCTTCGTGAGGCAGCGCGTTGACTTTCCAGGGGGCGGGATAGAAGCGGACGATGCGTCCGGGGCGGTGGCCTTCCAGCAACATGCAGCACTTGACCTTGATCTGCACTCCGCTGCATCCCGGCACGACCGGCACCTTGTTGATGGCGAGGATGTTGCCCCCTTTGCGATCGTTGACCGGGTCGTAGGTCATCAGGCACTCGCGCGCCACCGCGATGCCACCTTTTGGTGCTTTGGGATCGTCCTCGCGTTTGGAGAATGGCCAGCCGTGCGGTTCCTCGTTGATGCCGGTCAGTTCGGTGAACAGCTTGGGATCGACTCCGTCGAAGAAGGTGATCGTGACGATCTGTGGTTCATCATCGACGGCATCGATCCAACCGGGTAGGCCGTGATCGCGAACCTGGTCGCGGTGGCGTTCCAACTGCTGCGCGGTCGCGAGCTGGCGGCTCGGTTCGTCGAGCCAGATTTCCAAAATGCGGCCCGGTCCATAAAGGGTGGCCCAGGTGATGTTGGACTGCACGGTCTGCTCGGCCGCCAACGACTCCAACGTTCCGAACCCAGTTCCCACCCGCACGCGAGTGCTGAACAGCAAGTTGAAGAGTTTTGGTTTTCCCACTGCCTGGCCATCGCTCTGCAACGTGGCCGTGAGTTTCTTCTCCACCAGATTCACGGCGTCAATCTTCCAGCTCTGCTTTTGACGAGCGAAGAAGCTGAAGTCATCTTCGAGTCGCAGACAGCGTTTGAAGGCCGCTTCGGAAGTGACTCGGCGATACGGCCCCACGGTGGACGGGGACTTATCGTCGGGAGCCTTCAAGTAATACTCGCCGTGCAAGTGCGTGCCTAACGGGATGTCCTGCAAGGCGGCGGGCGCACCGTGGTAGTAGATCGAACCGTAGGACAGCATGACGCTGTCCAACGGCAGGTCCATGAAGCCCGCTTGCTGGCTGTCGTCGCGATCGACTCGCAGTTGAAACCGGCGCTCCAAATGGTCCACCTGGATCAGTTCGCCTGAGATGGCGTGCGCCGAGTTTTCCGGCGGAAACTGGCCATCGACGAGCTGAAACCACGGCAGCGATTTGTCGGGGTTGGCGTCCGTGCGAAATTTCGGCGCGTCCGCCGCGTGCAGTGACGCGAAGGATAAGCTCAAACAGAAGAAGACTAAGAGCGAGAAGTTTCGGCTGGGCATGGTGGTTGGTCGTCTTGAGATCAGCCGGAACGCGCTAGCGTCCGGTTTTTGATATTTGATTCACGTCCAAACCGGGGGCTAGCGCCCTCCGGCTGATATGTCGGCAGGAACAATTGCCGTGCTCTCAGTCATCAGACCAGGACTTTCGAGATCGTGCCGAGGCTGTCTTGGAACCGGTCGGTCTCGACATCCACTCGTTGCAGCATCGTCAGCAGCAGATTGCTGAGCCGCGCGTTCTCGTCCACGGGGCGCGAGCAAATGCGGTAATGGGCATTGGCGTCAGCGACGTTGTATTGGCCGATCTTCGGCAGGTTGAAGTCAACGTGCTGACCGTGCTGATAACCCAACGCGCGGCCCCCGGCGAGAATCGTCGGCAAACTGGCGTTGCCGTGACTGTGGCCGTAAGCCATGCCGCTCCCCCACAGCACCTGAGTCGTATCCAACAGCGGGCGACCCTCTTCCTGATGGGCCTTGAGTTGATCGAGCAAGTAGCTGAACTGCTCGATCAGGAACGTGTCCGTTTCGGTCAGACGACGCAGTTGTTCGGGGTCGCCGTTGTGATGCGACAACCCGTGCCGCGTCTGCGAGATACCGATGTCCGGGATCGCTCCGCCGTTTGACTCGCTGCAAATCATGCAGGTGATGACGCGCGTCGAATCGGTGCGCAGAGCCAACACCATCAGATCCGAGAACAGTTTGTAGTACTCGCGGACCTGCGACAAATCGACCTTGCGCGTCAGCCGAGCTTCATCCGCCGGATCGATTTTTGGCTTCGGGATATTCAGCCAGGACTCGGCACGCTCGGTGCGCACTTCGACTTGCCGCACGGCGGTGAGATACTCGTCGAGCTTCGAGCGGTCTTCGGTTCCCAGCTTCTGGTTCACTCGCTTCGCGTCGTCTGCGACGACATCCAGGATGCTGCCGCGTCGATTGAGACGGCGACTGATCGCGCTCTTACTCTCCTTCTCGACACCGAACAGCATGTTGAAGATGTTGCGTGTGTTTCGCTCCGCCGGGATCTGAATGCCGTCGCGCGACCAAGCGAGCGAATGGCCTTCGATGGCCAGTTCCAGCGACGCGAAGCGAGTCGATGTTCCCTGCACTTCGGCCATCAGTTGGTCCGTCGAGACCGTGTTGCGGAAGGCTCCGCCATCGCCGGGCACGTTCGCGCCGGTCAGCCAGACCTTGTCGCAGTTGTGGTGCTTGCCGAGCACCATCGGATGATGCAGCCCGCTGATCGGCGTGACATCCGCACGATGTCGCTCCAACGATCGCATTGGCAGCGAGAATTCGAACTCCGCTCCGGCATTTTCGATCTGCCAAGTCAGCGTGTTGACGCCGTTGGGGATGTAAAGAAAGACGCTGCGTTTGGGCTTCGTCGGTGCCGGTAAACTTGGGGCCGCCATGCTCGGCGCTGCCATGCAGTCAAGCAGCGGCAGGGCGATGGAGGCACCGACGCCGCACAGCATCTGCCGACGGCTGATCTGCCATCTGTGGGTGTTGACGTTGCTCATAGGTAACTTTCTTTGAGGGGTTTTGATGGTGTGGGTCAGGAGGCCGTCGGACGGGCGTTCGTCGCACTAATCCAGCACGACGCTCTTCGTTGTGTAGTCGATCAATAACTTTCGATCTGCCAGTAACATCGTCCCGAGAAGTGGAAACTCTCCATCGTTGGCGACGACCTGCGTTCGATGAACTCTGCCGAACCAGTCGAGATAACAGGTGAATGTTTCCAGATCGACAACGTGGCCGTCGGCGAGGATGGCCTGAGTGGTTGATGCTTGCTTCAACCCCAGTCGTTCGATCTGTGGACGCGGAACGACAAGACAACCGTTGAAGGCCGTGTCGATCCACACTCGTAACGTTTCTTTCACGGCATCCTTGTCGGCTGCCACGGAAACCTCCAGCAAAGCCCTCCGAGATTCATCGACGATCCCAATCATTGAACCAACACTCCGAGATGAAGGGCGGCGGAATGCCCAATTCGTAGCGTATGCGTCAGCCGATCGGGAAAGGCGTCGATGGCGGAGTTGACGGCATCGTCAAACGTCTCGCCAATGAAATGGCTGCCAGACAATGGCTCAATGCAGACATACCGGTCGGGGTAGTCCCGTTCCAATTGCTGCCGTAACCGCGACTCATAGATTCTCCGTGCCGTCTGGGCCGCTGCTTTCGATTCTGCTGAGATCATGGCAATTCCTCCTGGAACCGGTGCTTAATCGATTGGTGAACAACTTGAGTCTACCGCTGGCGGCAAGCACCGTCACTCTTTGCCTTGCTTGTCATCGCTTCTGAAACAGGTCCGAAAGGACGAACGCTTCAACAAGATCGCGGAGTCGGTAATCTTTGGCTCGGCTGGCTTTCGCAATCGCCGCCAAGTCGTTGCGATCGTCGAACGACAGGCTGCGACGCAGACCGTAGGTGGCGAGCTTTTCGATGAACGCTGAGTTGAACGAGTCGATGTCGGTGAGCAGCAATTGCTTGAACTCTTCCGGCGTTTGGTAGCTGCGACCGTCGGGGAGTTTGCCGCTGGGATTCACCGCAGGATTGTCGCCGGTCCCTTCGACAATCTCAGTCGTGCGCCAGCGACCGATGGCGTCGTAGTTCTCAAAGGCCAGTCCGAGCGGGTCGATCTTGCGATGGCACGACGCGCATTTCGGATCGTGAATGTGAGCTTCCAATTTCATTCGCAGAGTCGCTTTGGGCGAGTCCACCGGGTTGGGCTCGATGGGATCGACGTTGGCGGGCGGTGGCGGTGGCGACTTGCCGAAGATCGATTCCGAGACCCACTTGCCGCGATGCACGGGCCGATGCCGCGTACCGTCGGACGTCAGTGACAGGATCGAAGCCTGAGTCAGCAAACCGCCGCGGCGACTCTCCGGAGTCAGCGACACGCGTTGAAAATCAGAACCCGCGACGTCCGGCAATCCGTAGAACTCCGCCAACCGCGAATTGACCATTGTCCAATCAGAATGCAGAAAGTCGCGCAGTGTCAGTCCGCGTTGCAGCACTTCGCGGAAGAACGCGGTCGTCTCGCCGACCATGCTTTTCTCCAGCGACTTGTCGTAGTCCGGATAGAGTTTTTTATCTGGCGGGAACATGCCGACCTTCCGCAGGTTCAGCCATTGGGACGCGAAGGACTCGGCGAAACGCTCGGCTTGGGGATCAGCCAGCAGCCTCTGAACTTGTCGCCCGAGTTCCGCTTTATCTCGCAGCTTGCCTTGCTCGGCGAGCGCGAACAATTCGTCGTCCGGCATGGTGCTCCACAACAGATACGACAACCGGCAGGCAATCTCCCAGTCGTTGAGCGTGTGGCGATTGGCGTCCTCATCCCCTTCGGCCAGGAAGAGGAAACTCTTCGAGCACAGGATCGCCAACATGCCCGCTTTGACCGCGTCCGGGAATTTCTCTCCGGCGGCGAGTTCCTCTTTCACGATACCGACATATCCATCCAACTCTTCGGAGGAAACCGGTCGCCGAAACGCGCGTCGAGCCAGCTTGCCGAGCCCGCTGCGGACTTGATCCACGTTGCCGACTTCCGCCGACCAGTATTCATCGCGTCGTCGCTGTTCCTGTTCGGTGATGAATGGGCCGCGCCATGAGACCTCATCCATGATGAGGAACGGATAACGCGGACGACCTTGCTCGTCGGTCAGCTTCATCTGCCAGGGAGTGCGACCATCCTTCGTGCTGATGAACGGCTTGTTGCTGTGACGTCCCGAACGAAAGTTGTTCGAGAGCCCCGGCACGTTGTTGATCACGTCGATGCTCGGTCCCCCCTTCGGCAAATGGGCGCGGAAGGTGACGGTGATCGGCTTGTCTTCGGGGGCGATGATGTCCTGCTCAAACAGAACGCGATCGAGCGATTTCTCATACACGAACAAGCGCGGGGCGCGGCTGTTCTCCGGCTTCAACCCGCTGAGCGTGTAGCTGATTTCATAGATCCCCGCCTCGGGCAGCGAACCCGGCGACGAACCGCGGAAGATGTCCCCGGCCCACATCTCGAACCGGACCTTGTCCAACAGCCCGAGTTCACGCAGGCGTTCGCGATGCGACTCGTCAATGTGGTCCGCCGGCACCGCCCGCTTGGACGATTCCAAAAACGTCGGCTTCTTCGCCGGATACGCTTCGGCCAGGATCACTTCGGCGGCGGCGAGATACTTTTCGATATTGGACGGCGACAACGTCAGCACAGAGCCGAGACGTTCGAAGCCATGCCACTCCGGATCGTTGGGGAATCCGGTGGGATCAGTGGCATCGAAGTGCACGCCGATCAGATCGCGCATCGTGTTGACGTATTCGTCGCGAGTCAGCCTGTTGTAGGAAACTCGCCCCCGCTGCGCCATGCGAGCCGCTTCGCCTTCCTTGATTCTCGCCGCCAGCCATTCAACGACAGCAGCACTCTCTTGCGCGGTCGGCAGATTCTTCAACTCTTTCGGCGGCATCTCACCCGAGCTGATCCGTTCCATCACCTCTGCCCACTGCGGCGTGTTCTCACGACCGACGTTGCGCGACAGGTTGTCGATCCGGAACTCGCTTTCCTGCTTTTCCGAACCGTGGCATCGTAGGCAATGCGTCTTGAAGTAGGGCAGCACGTCGGCCGAAAAATCCGGTGCCGCGCTCAATGCTCCAGGAACCGTCATAGAAATCAACAGCGCGATCACAATCGTTTTCAGCTTCTCGAAACGACCAAGATAACTCATACCAATCAGCTTTCCTCGCCAGCTCGGCGATCCGAGCCACTCCACGAAACAAATCAAAAAGTATGATACTCGCCGTCACCGAACTCTACGAACTGTTTGAGGCCATTGTCGTCTTTCGCTCCGCGAAAGAACGCGTCCTTTCGCGGAGCGAAAGGCGACAACAATCTGCAACAGGATCTTGAGGACGGACAATCCTGTCTGTCTTGGCGAGATGTCGGATAGGATTGTCCGCCCTCAAGCAGCTTCCTTCCATTCACGAGACGCAGCATGTCCCAGGCTTTCATTTCGGACTCCTGTAGCCACACTCGCCAGAGTGTGGGTTCCCACGTTCTGGAGAACGTGGCTACGGTAAGAAAGTTCCTGCCGTTCGCCTTGTTGATCGTCCTCATCGGGATGAGCGGGCATGCGCGGGCGGCTGAGGGCGACTCTGGATTGCCGGGGGCGATTCAGTTCAGCGATCTGGATCTGAGACTGACGCGTCAGTTCCGTGACGGCACGGCCGAAGAGGTCGATCCATATCAGCTCCGCCGCACGCTGGGACTTGATCCCACCGTGGCACCTTGGGGGTTCGCGGCTCCGGCCGGCGAGACGCCGGTCGAGTTTCTTTACCTGCTGGTGTTCAAGACGCCGCAGTCCATTGGGACGATGGACGCCGCAGTGAATGATGCGCGTGGTTCGCGCGACTTGAAAGTTCGGACGCTGCGGGCCGACGTCAATGAAGATCCGAATCCGACAGACGAACGGCAATGGACGGTGATCGAACCGCGACAGGTCTTCGCGCCAGAGTTTCGGGCGCGCGCCTTGCTCCTGAGCGAACGCCGCACGCGGTCGAGATCGTCGCTGGCCCATTGGATGCTGCTCAAGCCGCGACTGCACAGCCAGACCTCTCAAGCGGTCGGTATCGCCGAGAAGGCTCCGTTTGGGAACCATCCGAATTCGCTGCCGCAAGGTCAGCCCTGGACGAATACCGGACGCGATCCCAATCCTGGCGCAGCGAAGCAGTATCTGCGGGGGCCGGTTAGTTCCGCGCAGCCGGCTTGGTACATCCTCTCGTGGGATCAGCCGCAAGCGTTCGACGGACTGTTGCTGAAATGCAATGCGGACAAGTTCAACCTCTTCGCCTACCGAGGCGATCCGCGCCGCAACCCCGGCCTCGCGACAGCCGAGGACTGGCGGCCCATTGAGTTCACCATCCGGCATCAAAGCGCGGGTGGAGGCAACAACGAATCGCCGACACGGCTGATCGCGTTTCCGTCCCTGACGACCGCAGCCATCAAGCTCGAAATGACTTCTTGTCGGAACGGCCCTGTGGCGACGATCGACCGCTTCGATGCGTTGGTGGATTTGCAGCAACGGCCTGCTCCCGCGTCCGGAACGAAGAGTCTTGAACCATTCACGATCAATTACACGCAGCCGCAAGAAGGGACGCTGGCGATGGTCATCACCGATCGCAGCGGTCGCACGATTCGCAATCTCGTGGCCCAAGTGGATC
>JAYUFI010000073.1:0-2873 GCA_043738805.1 Planctomycetaceae bacterium
GGATTTCAGTCCGATGTCGTTAGCAGTCAACAACCTGTGCTCGTTGATTTCTGGGCACCGTGGTGCGGTCCCTGCAAAATGCTCGGTCCAACGATTGAAGAGTTGGCCACAACATATTCGGGTCGTGCTCGAATTGGCAAAGTGAACATCGACGATAATCAGCAAGTCGCCAGCGAATACGGTGTTAGCTCGATTCCCACCGTGATCATCTTCAAAGACGGGAAGATCGTCGATCGCTTCGTTGGTGTGACTCCAAAGTCGAAACTGAGTGCTGCGATTGATAGCCACTTATAGTCGGCGGAGAATTGACCAAAGCAGCTCTGGGAAAGGACTCCCGAATGAACGAGCGAGTCAAGGCCGATCCGCATCATCTGCGGCTCGGCCCCGTGGTAGGTCAAACGAGTGAGTCGCCTCGTCCGGATTCCTATGGAATCGGCGTCCGGATTGATGCGGCTCATCTCTATCCGCCCGAGCCCGAAATGCGAGATGTCGAATGGCCCGCTCTCGAGCATTTCGTCCCGAATCGTCCGACGGAGCCTTCAGTTGTCCGCGCCGTAGCTGACATGGCCCGCCCGGACGCGACTCGTGTCGATACGAATCTCCTCGATCAAGCGAGCCAGTGGGCTCAGCAGTTGCAGCTGAAGATCCAGTCTCAAACGGCGAGTTTGGACCAGCGCGAGCAGGCGCTCCACGCACATCAATTACTCTTCGACGAGAAATCGCATCAGCACCGTCATCGAGTCGCGAGCGATCAATCGCAATTGGATGCCCGAAAGATTCAGCTACAAAAGAATGAGACCTCACTTGCCGAGCGTCAGATCGCGTTCGATTTGCAGTCGCGTAAACTCGAAGCGGAACGTGATACGCTGAACCATCAGCGTTCGGAGTTCGACCGACGGAAACAGTCGCTCCGCGATGAAGTGATCGCGGAATTGCAGATTGAGCGGAACGAGTTCGAGCGGGCAAAATCGGGATTTCAAGAGGAACGCGATCACGTTCAGTTGCTCAAAGAGGGCCTTCAACGGCGTCTCGATGAACTCGCCGCCGAAAATAGAGTAACGCTTCAATCGGAACGCGAAAAACTCTGGCAATCGTTGACAACGGAATGGGAGCAACGGAAGGCAGCGTTTCAAAAGGAACGTGAGGAATGGATCGAGTCCCGCGAATTAGAAAAGTCGGGGATCGACCGCGAGAAAGCAATGTTCGACTCGGCCGTGCAGAGCGCGAATGCCGAATTCCTTGCCGCACGCGATGCGCTCGCCGTCGAATTGGCAAACCTGCGCGAGCAGCAGACCCGACAACTTCAAACGGAAAGAAGCGATTGGGAGCGGGCTCACAAAAGTGCAGAGGTCGAGATGCTCGCCTCGCGCGAGGCCTTGGAACGTGAGGCCCATGCGTCGCGCGAGCATCATGCCGCAACTCTTTGCGACGAACGAGACGCGTGGGAACAAACTCGAAGTCGCGAAGAAGCCAAACTGCTCGCCTCACGTGAGGAGTTGGAACTCGAAGTTCTGGTTTCGCGCGAGCGCCTCGCTACAACTCTTCGCGAAGAACGAGACGCATGGGAACAAACTCGACGTGGCGAAGAAGCCGAATTGCTTCGCTCTCGCGAGGCGCTGGTTGCCGAATTGACCGCATTGCGAGAACGTCACACGGTAACACTCGATGCGGAACGAGACGCGTGGGAGCAGACTCGAAACCATGAGACCGCTTTGCTCGAAGCTCAGCAGGCCGAGCAGCGTTCCTCGAAAGACGCTCTGGAAATCGAACTCGCCGGGTTGCACAAGGAGCACGAGGAGACGCTCGCCAAGGAGCAAGAGGAATGGGAACAAACTCGGCAGCTTGAGATTTCTCAGCTACATATCCATCGAGCCGAACAGCGCCAGATGTTGGAACTTGAACTCCGCGCGTCGCAAGAGAAACACGCGATTACGCTCGATGCGGAACGTGCCGAATGGGAGCAAGTTCGTCAGCGTGAGATGTCTCAGCAAGAGGCTCAGCGGGCCGAACAACTTGTTGCTCGCGAAGCGCTGGGACACGAATTCCTCGCATCGCGCGAACAGCACACACTCGTGCTCGAATCGGAGCGGGACGAATGGGAGCGGACTCGCGCTCGCGAGCAATCGCTTCTGGAAATAGAACGGCTCGAGTGGCTCGCTTCGCGCGACGCGCTATTGTTGGCCGCTCAACAGGCACAAGAATCCGAATTCATCGCATTGCGCGAACAGCATACTGCCAACTTTCTCGGCGAACGAAAAGAATGGGAGCAGCAACGCGACGGCGAAAGGTCTGCGATTGAAACGCAGCAGACCGAACTATTTCGCGAGCGGACGTTGATCGAGAATCGGATTCGATTCCAGCAGGATCACCTCGACAAATCTCGGTTTGAATTCGAACGAGCCCAGAACGAGAATCGTCGCGAGCATCAGGTGGAACGGCAACGTCTCGAAGAAGCCGGAATGCTGATGATCCGGCGCTTGCGGCAAATCGATCTCTATCGCTCGTCGATCGACGCACGCGAGAAATCGCTGGATCGCGAGCACGAAATTTTCGAGCGGACGCGGAAAGCAATTTCGAGCACGGCCGATCTCGATCGACTCAACTTTCAAGCGGAACGGCACGCGTGGGAGCAGGAGCGGCAGATTCAACAGGCCGAACTTCGACGGCAACAGGACGCCCTTGCGACTCGCGCCGAGAGTTTGGAAAGCCGCCGAGTCCGCCTCGACAAACTGCGCGCCGAACTCGAAGAAACGCATCGTGCAACGCTTGAAATGAGGCTAGCCGTCGAAGAAGCGTGGGCGCAACTCACGCAAGTCGCCGGTCAAGACGACGCAAGACAACGGGTCGAACAGGTTCGACAAGCGCTGATTGGA
>JAYUFI010000074.1:0-2872 GCA_043738805.1 Planctomycetaceae bacterium
CGCCAGTCGACGTGGAACCGTCGTTGGTCTGTGGGCGTTACTGACTGGCGTCGTCGTCGTTGCTGCCATCGACTCCTACGGCTATTTGGCCGTGCAGGAAGCTGTGCAGAAACGTGCTTGGACCGGAGCGGCGCTCACGCAGGGCATGTTCGCGATTGCGGCAATTCCGGCATCGCTGGTGGGTTCTCTCGTCGGCGTCGCGATTGGTCTTTTCATCGTGCGATTCGGCAAGAACCGCTCGAACGATCAGATCTCGCCTCATGGTGCGGAGCCGCCGCCCGACGGCCCTCTCGCCGACGAGCGTTCGCAGCGTCACAAGATTGCCGTCGCAGCGTCGGTCGTGTGGCTGGTCACTGGCATGGTGTTGGGGACGGTCACGATGAGGGCGACTGAGGTTCGGTTTCATTACGACTTCGCGTGGCTGGCACGCACGCTCTTTTTACTGGCGACGTCGGTGCTGCCGGGGATTTTGGTGTCGAAGTCCATCAAGCACTGGTGCGAGAAACGCGATCCGCAAGACAAGTCGTCGATCTTCGGCTGGCTGCGAGCTACGTCGGTGTTGGGTTTCGTCATGACGCTCCCCTTTGTGTGGTTCACGACGGGATTACTCGATGGGTTGTTGTCGCGTGCCCTCGTTTGGGAAGGCCCGATGGTCGCGATTCTGTTACCGATTGGACTGATCGGCTTCGTCGCGCTGCCGTGGGCGAGTGTCGTGTTGTGGCAAGCTCGTTTCCTGTTGACAGCGGCGACCGGTGATCCACTGGTCAATGACGCTCGGCGACGGCAGCATCGCCGAGCCGTGATCGGGACGATCTTGGCGATGTTGGTCGCGGCAGCGATGACGCTCAGCGGTTCAACGGCACCACAAACGATCGAAGTCACGACTCGCCATGCGACGGTGGAGAATGGCCATTTCAATTTCGGCTACAGCGTGCAGAACGTCCCCGGCTGGAATGTCTGGCTGACGCTGGAGAACGCTCAGTTGATCAGGACCGACTCGCCGCGCATCGAGGATCACGGCCCGGTCGTCGTCAGTCGCTATCAGGCGAAGTTGGTCGGCAACGGCCGCGTCCGAATCCCGCTCGAATACTTGCCGACGACCGATGAAGAACGCGGCAAGATGCTCGCGTCGATCGGGCCGTCGGAAGAGGACCGATCCATCCTGCGTCCGAGAGTCCACGTCAGCCGGCTGGCCTATCAGACCGAGTCGCTCATGCGAGTGTGGGCGATTCTGATGATGCTGCCGGAAGGACAAACTCCCGATTCACTGTTGGTCAACGAGCCGACCGGATCGCCTGCCTCGCCTCGTTACAAAACGATTGAGCCGCCCGCTCAGCTGAAGTTGGGGCCGTTTGAGGGAACCTACGAGCAAGGTCGCGTTGAGATATTCGCGTTGGGGGATCATCCGCCGAACCGCCAACCGCACTGGAAGCCGAATGGCGAACCGCTGACCGAGGCCGTACCGGAACTTGGCGGATCGAATACGTCGAGTGGCAAAGTGATGAAGGAGATCGTCATCCGCGTGCATAGCGAAACGGGGAACGCTTCGTGGCCCGTGCTGCGATTCCCTCCGAAATCGGGTTTCACGGGAATGGGGGGCTCCTTTCATCGACCCGACGCCAAGCAGGCGTATGCGACGTTGATCGCGGCCATTCCCTGCCCGCCCGAAGCTCGCGAGGTGACGATCGAAGTCGGCGTGGCCGATGGCGAATGGCGCAAAGCGATTGAGTTCGTTCGGCATGACGTTCAGCCTCCCAGCAGCGCTCGCGCAAGCAGCGGCCAAGTCGGGGGACCTTGGGCCGGGACCGTGCGTTTCGCCAGCATCGTTGGCGACCGAGTGCCGCTCTCGTTCAGCTATTCACGTCGCGATGACTACGAAACGCGGATGACTTACGAACGAGACGATGGCACGATCGTGCCGCTCATTGGCGAGGGTTCCGACGGCAGCGGCGACATGATCAACTCCCTCACGACGTTGCCTGTCGCCGAATTCAAGCGGATCAAGCACTTCCGCGTGGAGTCCCGTCGCTACCAATGGGTCGAGTTCCGCAACGTGTCGCTGCAACTCGGACATCGAACGCAGGTCGAAGTGCAGAACGCGGGCTTGTTCTTTCCGGCATCTTCGCAATAGACAAAACGTAATAATGCGGCCAAGTTGCAGTGTGGCACGGCGCTCCGCGTCGCGCCACAATCTTGCAGAAAACCATCACTCGTTGGCTCGCTCGCCGCGTTTGCGATTCGTTTACGGTCAATCCGCGTTTCCAAGAGTCGCACCAATGACTGATCGCTCAGCGAACTCGTTCCGCACGACACGCTGGACTCAGGTGCTTGCGGCTGGCGGTAAGTCTCTCGATGCGAAGCAAGCGCTGCGCGAATTGTGTGAGACGTATTACGCTCCGGTTGAACTCTTCGTGCGGCGGTCTCGCGCGGCGATCAATCAAGCTCAAGCCGATGACGCTCGCGATCTGACGCACGAGTTCTTCGCGAAGTTGCTCGAAGGGAACAGCCTCGACAACGTGGATCGGACGCGCGGCCGCTTTCGTTCGTATCTGCTCGGCGCGGTGAAGCATTTTTTAAGTGACCAGCGTTTGCGCGAACGGACGCTCAAACGCGGTGGAGGTCAGGCACCGCAGTCGCTCGACCGGCTATTGTGCGCGGATGATCCGGCGAGCGACGTGAGCAACGAATCGCTGGCAATCGCTGATTTGTGCGCCTTGCCCCCCGATGCTTACTTCGATCGTCAGTGGGCGCTCGCGGTCGTCGAACAGGCGATCGACATGCTGCGTCAGGAAGCTGAATCGGACAGAGAAGCCGCGCGCTTCGAGGTGCTGCAACGCTGGCTCGTCACACCGTCCAGCCACGATACGGCGAT
>JAYUFI010000075.1:0-7567 GCA_043738805.1 Planctomycetaceae bacterium
TCTTTGAATTTGTGCATTCCTTCGCGGAGGTTCCAGCCGTAGTTGCCACCCTTGGTGATGAGGTTGATTTCTTCCCACAAATCTTGTCCGACATCGGCCTGCCACAGCGCACCAGTTTGACGATCGAAGCTCATGCGCCACGTGTTGCGGATACCCATCGCGTAAGCTTCTGTCGCGGCTCCCGCTTGACCGACCCACGGATTGTCTTTCGGAACCGCGTACTTCTTGCCAGCGTCTTGGTGATCAACGTCGATGCGCAGAATCTTGCCGAGCATCGTGTTGGGGTTCTGTCCGTTTTTGTGCGGATCGTTGCCCGCACCGCCGTCGCCGAGACCAATGTAGAGGAAGCCATCGGGGCCGAAGGCGATCGTGCCGCCGTTGTGGTTCCAGTACGGCTGTGGGATGCGGAGGATCTGTTCTTCCGAGGCCGGGTCAGCTTTGTTCGGGTTGTCCTTCGAGACCTTGAACCGCGAGATCACCGAGATGTGCGGCACCTCGGTGTAGTACATGAAGAACTCACCGTTCGTTTTGAACTTCGGATGGAACGTGAGGCCGAGGATTCCCTCTTCAAATTCTTCGTCCTTGTAGACCGTCTTCTTTTCCCAGTCCAAAAACGTCTCC
The DNA here is from genome assembly GCA_043738805.1 of Planctomycetaceae bacterium. Taxonomy (GTDB): domain Bacteria; phylum Planctomycetota; class Planctomycetia; order Planctomycetales; family Planctomycetaceae; genus SXKJ01. The sequence goes on from JAYUFI010000075.1 coordinate 622, forward strand.
GCTTCTTCGATGTCCGGCTTGTTCGGGAAGACGAAGATTTTGCCCGGTTGCGAGCAGACAAAGATACGGTTCGTGCCATCGCCAGCATTCGTCAGCAACACCGGCCGACGGAATTTGAGTTCCGGAAACGCTCGCACTGCTTTGATCGCCAGCGGCGTATCAGGCATCGGCTGCGGCGGGTCTTGGGCTAGCGAGACGGCGGTCAGTGACAAAGAAAGTACCATTGCCAAAGAAAATCGAGCGAACATTGCAGCTCCATCGTGAGAAGTTGAATTTGTTTGAGGTGAACGTTGCAAAAAAAGTCGATGTCTCATGCGGCTCAATCGTCCGGCAGTGAGGGGCCGACCGGTGACAGCCATTTGGGTGGCGGAACACTCGGCATCCGAGCCACCAGCAGCAAGACGCCGATGAGGATCACCAGGATCGGGACTTCAGAATCAATCGACAGATAACCGGTCTGTCGCAGTACCGACAACAGACTGCTGAGCAGAAACACGGGACCGACCACGACACTGACTTTGTCGAAACCCAACAGCACAAAACAGAGCACGCCGATCGAGGCCATCCCCAGAGTCCAGATCCAATTGATCTGCGGGGCGATCCCTTGCACGGTCAATAACCAGCCGACCCCGACGGTGATGATCAGGACTGGAATCGCCAGGCTTTTGCTGCGGGCACTCATCGTTGAGCTCCAGCGAACAGGAGAATGACTGCGACGAACGAAGGAAATTAGTCGCGATCTTTGATGGCCTCTTCCGGATCGAGGTTCAGTTTTTTGCGTTCCTCTTCCGTGGGCGTTTGCAACGGGCGAACGACTCGGAAGCCAACATGCAGAGCGTCGGTGAAGTACCAGATGCTTTTGGGAATCTGTGGGTCTTGAATTTTCCAATCCTTTTTGGAGAAGTATCGAGCGGCGGAGCGCAATCCTTTCGGATCGTCGTCCCATGAGCCACCGCGGACGACGTGCGGATAGAGCTTTGTCACGACGGCCAGCGGATTCAGGTGGTTGGACTCTTTCGCCAGCACGGCGTAACGATCCGGGATGTATTGATCGAGACACCATTCCGAGACATTGCCGTGAATGTCGTGCAGACCCCAGGGATTCGGTTTCTTCTTGCCAACCGGATGATACTTCTCGTCACTGTTATTGAAGTGCCAAGCGAACTCGTCGGCCTTACTGGGATCATCGCCAAACGAATAAGCGGTCGTCGTGCCGGCGCGAGCGGCGTGCTCCCATTCCGCCTCGGTGGGGAGGCGGTAGTAGTGGCCGGTCTTTTCGCTGAGCCATTTGCAGTAGGTCTTCGCGGCAAGCTGCGTCATGCAGATGGCGGGATAGCCGTCGTGCCCCATGCCGAAGGTCATGTCGGTGTATGGCTTCGTCGGCCGAGTAACCGCGTCGGCCTTGGGATCGAGAGCGGTCGGGGTCAGGTTCAAAGTCTTGCGACGTTGAATGTCGAGGTTGAAGCTCCAGATGTCGTATTCGTTCCAAGTGACTTCGTGCTTGCCCATCCAGAACGGTTCGACTTTGACCTTCACCTGCGGACCTTCGTCCTTTTCGCGATTCGCTTCGGAGTCCGGGCTGCCGAGCAGGAACTCACCGCCGGGAATCGCGACCAAGTCGAACGAAACCTCGGTTCCGGGAATCGCTTCCTTGTAGCCCTTCATTTCTTTCGCGGTCTTGGCTTCAGCAGCGGGGTTTGAATCCACCGCAACCACGATCGAGTTGAAGCTCGCGCCCGCGAACGTCAATCCACACACAAACGCCCAACGCCCGGCTTGCACGAGCCAAGACCAGCGGCTTAGTCTGCCATCACTCATGAAGACATCTCCCATTTCATTGTTTCACCCGGCTCGCCAGTGGGCCGTCATCACGTTGCTACTGCTTTTGGTGGCTGTAACGGCTCAAGCCAATCCCCCACTGGAAACTCCTTCGCCGACAAAAACCGGCGCGCTGCGGCGATTCGAGTTTCACCGCAAGCAAATGGGAGTTCCTTTCGCGGCGGCATTCTATGCCTGTGATGAAGAGGCCGCAAACAAGGCCATTTCCGCCGTGTGGTCGCGCATTGAGCACCTGAATTCATTGATGAGCGACTATGACTCGAACAGCGAGCTGATGCGGTTGTGTCGCGACTCCGGCTCCGGCAAGCCAATTCCCGTTTCGCCTGAATTGTTCCGAGTGCTCTGCAAATCAACTGAAGTTTCCGAACTCTCCGGCGGAGCGTTCGACGTTTCTGTCGGGCCGCTGATCAAACTGTGGCGGCGAGCCCGTCGGCAAAAAGAACTCCCCGATCCGCAGCAACTCAGTGAGGCTCGCGCGCTGGTCGGATTCCGGAATATCAAATTCTGTAGGACGGGCACTCCTGCCCGTCACCTTGCCGGTTCGGCGTCCAATCAATTCGTCGGGCAGGAGTGCCCGACTTACGACGAAGGCACTGTCGAACTTCTCAAGCCCGGCATGAAGCTTGACCTCGGCGGCATCGCCGTCGGATACGCCTGCGACGAAGCGATCAAGGTTCTCAAAGAACACGGCATCACCCGCGCGATGATCGACGGCAGCGGCGATATCGTGCTCAGCGATCCGCCGCCGGGGGAATGCGGCTGGCGGATCGGCATCGCCTCGCTGCGTGAGCCGGATGCGGAACCGAGTCTATTCGCTCGGCTGGCAAACTGTTCGATCTCCACATCGGGCGATGCGTTTCAGTTTGTCGAACTCGGCGGGCAAAGGTACTCGCACATCGTCGATCCAAAAACCGGGCTCGGCCTGACCGATCGTTGCAGCGTGACGGTGATCGCTCCCGACGGCATCACTGCCGACGCGCTCGCAACTGCCGTCAGCGTGCTCGGTTCCGAACGTGGTCTGCGCCTCATCGAATCGCAGCCGTGTGCAGCCGCGCTGTTCGCAACTTTGAAAGGCGAGCAATTGATTTCAAAACGCTCGTCGCGATTCGTTTGGTAAATCAAACAACCGTTGTCTCAAACATCCGCGAACCGCTCCGACTTTCCCGTTTGGCAGTACGGGCAGAGCGAGCTGTAAATGATGCGATGGCAACGCGGGCATTCGTGCGGACCGAGGCTCAGCGGTTGTGGCTGCAAACGCTTGTAGGTCAGCAACACAAACAGAATGACGATCAACACCGAGACGAGCCAACCATACGGTTCGAGCTGATAAAACATGTAGGCCAGCACCGCGCCGCAGATGACATAAATCATCAACGTTTCGGCAAAATTGCGGCGATCAAAGATCGCTTGCGTCGCGCGATTCAGTTCATCGGCAACTTCTTCCTGCATCAGCGTGCGGCGTTCTTGCCGGACCAAGTCCGCTTCCGGTGCAGACACCGACGACAGCAAACGCTCGACACTATCGAGAATCCGATACGTGTCCTCGAACGAGAACTGCTGTTGATGAGCCCAACGATTGCGGTACTCGCGCAGTTCACTGACCAAGCTCCGTTCGGCGTGTCCGAGCTTCGTTCGAAACACCGCATTCCATTGATCCCACATCACGGTCAACAGCGAGTGCGTATCCCAGCGAATTTGTTCCCCTTTGTTGATCGCCACACCACGGTCTTCGCGAAAGCTGCCGCGAGCCGCTTCTTGCCAGTTGTCGCGATAAAACGCTTGCAGTTCCCGTTCAACAAACGGAGACACCCCTTGAGTGAGCAAGTCCAAAGATCGGGCGATACGGTCCTGCGTGCTAGGCATGAGAAGAGGAGACGTTGCATCGTGAGACGGAGGTCTTCGCGCATTGTCTTTCTGAGGAGGATATGGGAGGCCGCAACCAGTGTGAAAAGCGGTGGTGCCGTTTCAACTCAATTGGCTGGGTATTTCAGCGTGAGGTTCTCAGACTGTCCACGATCGTTGAATTGCAAACTGCTGGCCTGCGGGTTTTCCCGCTGGTCACTCAGACAACACCTCGCACGGTCATCAGTGAGATGTTTAACTGCAACGCATCGGCGTGCGCGCCCACGCCGATGCGTTGCGGTTAAACAGGCAAACGTCTCACTCTGAGACCGTGCTCGTCCGAAATAAAGGCGAAGCGATATGCCGTGGCCCCCGACTCAACTCTTGTTTCCCGCCAAGATCAGGCGAAATGATCGGCGATCGGTCGTCTGTTGGCGGCGGTTATTTGTTGTGATTGCTGTTGCGATTGTCGGGACGATGACTTTGGAAGCGCTCACTGCTCAGGTCATTTTGACAAAGGCTTCCGATGAGCCGATCACGTTGGACCTCGACAACTCGGTGACGAAGCGGCTGGTTGCGATTGAGGACTTCATTACCGAAAAACAATGGGACGTTGTGGCAACCATGCTGCGACAAGCACAAGCCGAGAAGTCCGACAAATTGGTTTCGATCGGTTTGGGTTGGTACGTCAGCGTTGCCCGGTATTGTCAGTGCCGAGCCGCATTGCTTCCGGCTGCCGGTCTGTCGGTCTATCGCCAGCAGATCAACTCGATGGCCAAGAAGTGGCTCGACGATTCCCAACAACAGCGAGACCACACTGCGCTCTTGAAGATCGTGCGACAAGCGAGCGTCAGTTCGTCGGGTGATGCGGCGTTGAATCGCTTGGCCGAACAAGCGTTTGAAGCGCGTGACTTTGCGGCTGCTCGGACCTGGTGGGAAATGTTGCTCCCCGCTTCCGGATCACTGCGGTCGGCTGCGGGAATCGGCTTGCTGAGATTTCCCGATCCTCCATCGAACGTGGCACAAGTCCGAGCTCATTTGATTTTGTGCAGCCATTTTTCGGGCGACGTGATTCGAGCAAAAACTGAATTGACGGCGTTCCGCCGATTGCACGCTGACGCCGTCGGTCGCTTAGCGGGCCGGGATGGAGTGCTCGTTGATTTGCTGACGAATGAAATCAATAACAGCATTCTCTGCCAAGGCGAACGGGGCGAGATCGCAAAGCCGGAACTCGATCGACGACTCTGGTCGGTCGAGCTTCCGTGGCCGACTTGGATCAACAAAGTGAACAACGGTAAGGCGTCCGACGTTGGCGACATTTTCCCGGTTGTCGCCGACAACACGCTCTTCGCCACGAACGGCGAATCGGTGTTTGCGTTTGATCTGTGGAGCGGACGGCCCAAGTGGGCTGAGGTCGCGAATGAGATCAATCAAAGCACGGACTTTGATCCGCGTCGCGCGGTGATTCATGCGTTGGCCGATCCTGTCGCTCCGAAGTTACCGATGGTCGGTCGTCAGCAGCACACGTTGACGGTGTTCGGTGATCGGCTTTACTCGCGCTTGGGAACACCGATCACGGGTCGAGCGAAACAAGAGCTGCATGGACAGAGCGAGTTGATTGGACTCGACATTCGCGAGGGGGAAGGGCGGCTCGTGTGGCGTGTTTCGGCGGACGACGTCGATCCACAAGACCCGCTGCGAGCGACAGCGCCGTGGTCGTTCGATGGTTCGCCGGTTGCCGATTCTCGCCGAGTGTTCGCGGTGCTGCGACGCAGTCTGCCGCAAGAGCAAATCAACGTCGCGTGCTTCGATGCCGAGACTGCTCGACTGCTCTGGAACCGACGCATCGGAGTCACCGTTGCCGCGACGGAAGAGACCGTGAATTCAACGACGCATCTCCGGCTGACCTTGGCTGAAGAGAGCATCTTCATTTCGACGGACGCTGGTGCGATCGCCGCGTTGGAGGCTCACGACGGCACGCTGCGTTGGCTGCGCACTTACAACATCGAAGCAGCGTTATCGAATCGTGATCGTGGTCGTCACCGTGAGGGCTCAACTCCGCCGCTGTATCACGACGGGGTGCTGTTTGTCGCCCCGCTCGATAGCCCGCTGCTCATGGCCATTCATGCCGAAAGCGGACTCCGCTTGTGGCAGCGAGAATGGCCCGATCCGATCGAGTATGTCTTGGGAATTTCTGGCAACACGCTCGTCGTTTCTGGTCGATCATTGTGGGGAGTCAACATCGCCAACGGCGAACCGACATGGCCTCAACGTCGAATCGGCGAAGATGACCCCGAAGGTTTTTCGTCTGGACGAGGAACACTCATCGGCCACGAAATTTGGTGGCCGAATCGAGACGAACTCATCGTCGTCAGCGCCACCGATGGTCGTATTCAACGCCGAGTCCAACTCCGCGAAACGATCGCCGAATCAGGCGGACATCTCAGCACATCGGGACCATTCCTGTTGATGAGCCGAACGAACCGCATCACCGTGCTCGGACCAGTTGGAAAGTGATCTCGCGGTGTAGAACAGGTACGTAGCCGTCACGCTCTGGCTCATGCCGCTCGACGTTGCGGCGTGCGACACGCCCAGGAGCAGCAACTTCCTGCGTGGCTGAGTGCCGCTTGATTGGCCAAGCGATGCCATTCGGTGGCTTCGATAGGGGCTTGAGGAACTCGCAGTGAGGCGACTAAGAACTCGCCATGATGACGGTGCAAGTGCAACCAATCGTAAGCGATCGTCGATAGCTCACAGTCCGCGAAATGCGAGACACGGCAGGTCCCCGGAAAGAACGACAAGTGCCGCGCGAAGCAGGCGAGTTCATGAGAGTCCCCGTCGCGTTGATGAGTCGTATCGCGATGAACGAGAAATGAGAGCCAACCTCCTGGCCGAAGATGCTGCAACAGTTTGGCACTCGCTTGAAAACTCGCCGGACAAAACAAGTCACCGTCATAGGTCGTCAAGTGCCGCACGACGATCAAGTCCAGGGGCTCGTCATCCACGATGTGATCCAGCGATTGCTCAGCCGGAGCGGTCACCAGTTGAAAGTCGGATCGCGGTTCTAAATTCTGCGCCCACGACAAATTCTCCGCAGACTCATCCAGGCCGACCGCTTCGATCCCTAGGTCATCGAGGAAATGCACCAGCTCTCCATGTCCGCAGCCGACATCGAGCACTCGCGAGCCCCAACCGATCTGATGCTCCAGTAACAAATGCCGCATCACAGCACGCGGGAGTGGAACGGAAGAGACAGCGGGACCGA
>JAYUFI010000076.1:0-7563 GCA_043738805.1 Planctomycetaceae bacterium
TTGGTCGCTCCAAGTCAACGTCTTCTCTCCAAGGAATCTCTTGCCCGATCTCGCGATAAGTAGAAATGACGGCGCAAAAAGATTCTTTCACATCGGCCAAGCATTCCTCGATTGTTTCCCCTTGGCCAGCTACTCCCGCAAGACGACTCGCATAGGCAGAGAATCCGCCTTCATCTTCGGGGCAGACCACGATGCGACACTGAATTGTCTTGTCGTCGTTCTCATCAAACATCTCCCATCTTCCGAGAGTGTCCACAAAGTCTGCGCCGACAATTTCCGCATACTCAGGCATTGCTGTTGTCATGATTTTCGTCCTTCATTTCATCTACCACGATGCGAAAGGCCCCAATTGGCTCGTCTTCGCAGAGCAGTTCTAGTGCGTAAATCCCCAGTTTCATTGGGAGCCTGGGGAGCGGCAAAACAATTTCAATCACATTGAGAGGGTCATTGCACTCCACCGAAAAAGCCGTAGAAAAAAACGGCTTGTCGTCATTTAACCGAACATACCGAACGACGAATTTTTGAGTTCCACGAACCGCCGTCATGCTGATGTAGGCATGTGGCGAACCAACAGTCACGCCACCCTGAAGCAGAAAACGCTTATTCCCATCGCCATCAACAACCACCTTTTGTGTCTCAGACTCCTTCAGGATTCTGACGTTGCGAAAGATTCCAGCCACAATTTTCTTGCCGCTGTCTTTGTCTGTGTAGACATGCTCAGCGACAAGAATTGCCTGAAGAACCGGTTTCACGCACGCTCCCCGCAAATACAATCTGCCCACGACTTTATTGACATTAACGCCCACCACGTCTCAACGTCTCGTGACGGAGATCTGTTGGATTGCACAATTAACAGAACCACGAACTAAATACCACATCGCCGTTTTGCAATTGTGAAACGAGCGACCAGCACGTCAAGGACAGGCAAACGACGGTACTCAGCCTCGGATTGGCGGGAATTGCCGGTGGGGAAGACGTTGCTGGATAACAGGTGCCGGTGGGACGCCGAGAGTGCCCGGTATGTACAACGTGCTCGAAAAGCTCCGCTCCGGCGAGCCGCTCGACGCCAAAGAGCAGACGATCCACGAGCAAGGATTGGTCTCGGTTCTCCAACAGCTTCACGACGAACTGGATGCCGCCGTGTTCGACGCCTACGGCTGGCCGGTCACGCTCACGGATGAAGAGATTTTGGAACGGCTGGTCGCCCTCAACGCCGAACGAGCGGCCGAAGAACAACGCGGCCTGATTCGCTGGCTCCGCCCCGAATTCCAAAACCCCGCCACCGACAAACCGACTCAGAAAACCATCGCGCTCCCCGAACCCGACGAAGACGAGGACATCGAAACCAGCACGACGCGCCAGCGAGTGGTCAAAGGCAAATCCGCCACCAAAACCGGGAAACATTCGGCAATCGTCTCGCGGAGCGAGACGGCTACGAAGAAAGCCGCGTGGCCGAAGTCACTCCCCGACCAAGTCCAAGCCATCCGCCAACACCTCGCCACCGCCGAGAAGCCGCTCACCGCCGCCGACGTCACCAAACTCTTCACCCGCGCCAACGCCGAACGAATCGCAGAAGTCCTAGAAACTCTCGTCCTGACCGGCACCGCCCGCCGCTTGCGCAGCGGCAAGTTCGTGGTGTCGTAGTCTCTAGATGGCGTAGACGGTCACCATCCGGCGGCGAGTCGGTTTCGCCAAGCAATTCTTCAAAGATGCCACCGAGCACGAATACTATCGTCAAGGACGCGCTCAAGGGAGTTAGCATCCACGGAGACCCAGAGAAGTTCTACTTCATCACCGATGACGAAGCTCAGAAAGTGATGGATGCTTGCCCCAATGCCGAATGGCGGCTGTTGTTCGCCCTGAGTCGCTGGGGCGGGCTACGCTGTCCCTCATAACATTTCGCGTTGAACATGGGCGGACATCAATTGAGCAGAGAACAAGATCGTGGTGAGAAACCCCAAGACCGAGCATTTGCGCGGCAAGGCGTATCGCACGGTGCCCCTGTTTCCAGAGCTGCTCAAGCCCTTGCAAGAGGTTTGGGAGCAGACCAAGTTGAAGACCGAGTACGTCATCAACCACTACCGCGATCCCAAACAGAATTTGCGAACTCAACTGACCAAAATTATCATCAATGCCGGACTGACGCCGTGGGTGAAACTGTTCCACAACCTGCGAGCGGGCCGCGAAACAGAATTGAGCCGACATCATCCGATTCACGTCGTCTGCGACTGGCTCGGCAACAGCCCGCGCGTTGCTGCGGAACATTACCTGCGCGTCACGGAATCAGATTTCCAAACAGCACTCGGCCAGACGGACCAAATTCGAGACCACCAAGTGGCTGAAATGCCCGAAACCAAGGCAAATGCCAGACAGGCCACGAAATCACACAACGAACAAACCCCGGTATTTCACGGGGTCCGCAAGGATTCCAGTGATATCCACTGTTCAAAGATGAACGATACAAGACTCGAACTTGTGACCTCCACGATGTCAACGTGGCGCTCTAACCAACTGAGCTAATCGTCCGCGAGACGAGCAAGGTAGCGCGTGGTTCGTGGTTCGTCAAGCAGACGGAAGGCGAAGTCACGGGGGTCAATTCATCGCTCTCCTTAGTGGTCCATGCATTGCGATTTTTACGGCTGGATCGTGTGACGCTCACCGTGAATGTCGTTCTGACTCTCAGGGAAATTGTCGTCTGAAGTGGATGCCTTCGGCGAATTCAGTGGGCCAAATCGCGAGCGACGACTTCGGCTCGTCGCATGACGCGCAAGATGTTGCCGCTCATCAATTGGTGAATCTGCTCCGCCTTGTAGCCGCGGTTGAGCATTTCTTGAGTGATGAACGGGTACATCGACACGTCATCCAACTGACGCGGTGTTTTGGTGATGCCGTCGAAGTCCGAGCCCAAGCCAACGTGGTCAATCCCCGCCACTTTCACGATTTGGTCGATGTGATCGACGACATCTTGAACGGTCCCCGCTTCAATCGGGTTTTCGGCTTCCCAGCGTTTGCGAGCCTTCTTGTAGTCTGCCTCTTGAGGATACTTGGCGTGCAGGTCTCGATTGACCTGAAACATGTTGGCTCGACGCTTTGCCGAATCTGGATGAATGAACCCCGAAAAAAAGTTGACCATGACCACGCCGCCATTTTTCTTGGTCAACTTCAAGATGTCATCGGGCACGTTACGCGGATGATTGGCGATTGCGCGTGCCGACGAATGCGAAAAGATGATCGGTGCCTGTGTCGTCTCGAGTGCGTCTTGCATCGTGTCAGGCGAGACATGCGACAGATCGACCAACATGCCGAGGCGGTTCATTTCGAGTACGACTTCTTTGCCGAATTTTGTCAGGCCGTTGTGCTTTGCCTCATCGGTCGCCGAGTCTGCCCACGACAGCGTGTCTGAATGAGTCAGCGTCATATAGCTGACTCCGAGTTCTCTCAAATGCCGGAGTTTATCCAACGAGTCTTCGATCGAATGACCACCTTCGACACCGATCAACGAGGCGATCTTTCCGGACTTCTGAATTCGCAACACATCGTCCGCCGTCTTAGCAAATTCAAAGACCGCTGGATACCGCCGAACCATCGTGCGAATGATTTCGATTTGTTCGAGCGTCATCGTGAATGCGCGGTGTTCCTTTGAGGTTTCGACCGGAACATACGCGGCCCAAAACTGCGCTCCGACATTCCCCGCACGCAGACGCGGAATGTCCGTGTGAAACTTGGGCACGCCGATCGCGATATCCGCCTTATCGAACGAACCCCCGGCTGACTCGCGAAGCTCCCACGGCAAATCATTGTGTCCGTCAAACACAAACCCCGCCGCATGAACTTTGCGAGCCGCTTCGCTCACAACGACTAGCGGCTTGTCTGCCGCTGTCGTATCACCGACGAACGCAACCAAAACCGTCACCGCAAACCAAAGCCGGGCCATCATTCCTCCTTGTTCTTGTTTTCCTGTGCGGTCACGAATGAGGCAGGCGAGCTAATGCTTAATTGCTTTTGAGTGTGGCGCGACGCTTCGCTTCACGCTTCACGACGCGGAGCGTCGCGCTACAATGCGGCTTCGCCGCGCTATTCCTTCGGCTGTTCGATTTCTTTCAGCACGATGTTTCGCAGTGCGGCTTTCGTTCGGTAGGTGCAAAAGCCCAACGGCTTACTGAGTTCGACCTCACCGCGAATACCGATCTTCAGGTCGGTGAGATCGACGTCAAGGATTTCTTTGTCGTCGATCCACGCGGTGATCTTTTTTTCCAAGACGCGCAGGCGGATTTTGTACCACTGGCGATTTTTGAAATCACGGAAGGTTGTCGTTTCGTTCTCTGACGCATCGCGAAAATTCAGGCTCGACAAACCGCACACGGTTCCGCCCCAGCCGCCGAGGATCAGACTGCACGGATCGTCTTTGATGGGGAACGTCAGGCCGCAGAAGAAGTCGCTGCCGTCAACTCGTTGGGCTTCGAGCGTAATCTCGTAGTTGACCTTTGGCAGAACCTTTCCGTCCTTCCACGTCACGCCGGTCAAGTCGTTACCCATGTCGAGGATCAGTGAGCCTTCTTCAACTGTAATCTCGCCGTCGCCGCCGAATTCGGATGACTTCCAACCGTCGAGGTTCTTGCCGTTGAAGAGTTTGATCTCGCGCAGCTTGGTCTTCGAGTCCGGTTTCTTTTCTTCCGGTTTCTTTTCCGCAGCCTTGTTGTCCGTCGGCGGCTTGTCCTCGGCGTGCAACACAACAAGCTGGTTCAAGCCCAGCAGCGACAATCCCCAAACAGCCAACGCAAAACGATTTCGCAGAACCATGAATGACTCCGAAGAAGAGACGACAGTATTGATCACACGCGGAAACCGATTTCACTGTCTGGTGAGCTTCGAGACAAGCTGCCGCATCACTCAAACCAACCCACTGGGTCACGTGACTCGCGCAACTCACGAGAACTTCTCGCAGTCGAGGACGATCGCGAATTGGCAGGCGCCCGTTTGCCAGCTTTCGACGATGATAATTTTTGCACGGTTGTGGTACTGATTCGGCGATCCGGCAGAGATTCGATTCGCGTCATCGACTGCGCCTGTGTTGGCGGTTGCGTTTGCGAATACGCTTGAATCAGTGGCGATGATGATTGGGCACGGAAGATCGTGAAGGGGCGAACGGCTTCCTCTGGCACCGGTTGTTGAATCGCGGCAACGATAAGCGAGAGTGTGAGCCAACCGTCTGTCGCTTTGACACTCGCAACTTGCAACGACGACACCGAACCAACATCGCTCGGCAAGGCGATCGTTTGCGGCAGTAGCGTCGTTGGAATCGCGTTCGCCAGTTGCGTGCGAGCCAACGACTCCATCATGCCAACCAGCGAGATGCCTTGATCGGCTTTTGCAAACGCTACTTTCCCGGGATTAACTTGCCACGCATTTCGTTGCGTCTTCCAAGCCAGCGGCATCGTGATCTCATCTTGTCCGAGCACCGTTTGGCCCGCGACTTCGACACTCGCATTGACCAGGAGCAGCAATTGATCTTCTTCGAATTTTACTCGCATTGCGTTTCGATCAGCAAACCGAATCATCGGCATGAGCGCCGGGGCCGGAGCGGGGGTTGAATCTTTCGGTGTCAACACTCGTCCGCCAAGCTGTGCCACAAACGATTCCAACAAATTACGGAGTTCGCGTTCGGAAAACGTCTTGCCGGCGATCGGCAATCGCTGCAATGCAGAATTCAGAACCGACTCATGAAGTCGAACCGTGATCGCCTCGTCGTTTGCCAAAACAGAGTCCAAGCCAGTGAGCGGCTGACTGTCTCGCGGCGCGGTCACACTCGGCGTGTCGTTCCAACTTCCCGAAATTATTAGGTGCGAATCGGTTGAGCGAGTCGCCATGCTTGTTGGCCAGAACTCGCCGTAACGAGCAAGCAAATCGTCCTTCAGCAGTCGATTGAATCGAGCGAGTTGCAGGTCCGCTTCTTGATTGAACTGCGGACCGACTTGTGCTGAAAGATGATCCGCCGTTTCGGCGTCGGCTTGCGGACGAAGTCGCTCGGCAGTCGATAACGCCGTGCCGCGAGCAATCCCTCCGAAGATCGGTAAGCCATCGAGTTTTGTTTGTGCCGCGACATGCTCGTTATGTACATCAACCCAAATCTGGGGGCGTCGCGTTGAAAGTTGTCGACCATCAAACATCACCGGCTTGATCGCGACGACCGCATGTTTGCCCAGCGTGTTGACTGCTGCTTGCCGCGTCACACCCAGCGTGTCGCTATAAACCGTCCCTTGCAACACAAGGTGAATCTCCGCCCGTTGAGTATTGGGCCGACAGTCTGCCTGCACACGAGTGACCGTCGTTTGCTGCCCGACGACGTCCGTGTTCGCAATCACATCACGTACGCGGCTGCTTTCTGTTCGCTCGGTCGCGAGCAGACGATTCAGCAGAGCTTCGGGAACGATCACTTGCAGCGGTGCGCTGTCTGCGTCGAGCGCCGAGACATTCTTCAGTAATCGCGGTGCGTCCGGTTTCACCGTGACCTCCGACGGCGGTCTTGAGGGATCCGATCGCAACATCGACCAAACGGATTGACGATCGACTGAATCCGAATTGCACACACACTTCGGTTCCGCTGCGTAAATCCAATTCGACATCACCAGCGTCAGGCTGGTGCAAGCACAAAGAATTCCACGTTGAGGTCTCACCGAATAAACCCTCCGAATAGCCCGACTCCGTTCAATTCGCTGATCAACAAAGTCGAGCCATTGTGACGTCCGATCTTGGCGGGCGAAATCCAGCCGTCAGAAAAAGTCGGAGCCAAATTTCGGCCATGTTGATCTCGCGTTTTTCGTCAAGAGGGACAAGCGGAAGTCGGCATTGCGGGTTTCCGACACTGAAGATATGGTGCCGCCTCGGATGGATGCTGTCGGGGTGTCCTGTCTGGGTTGAGTGGGCGTTTGAGTGAATTCCTGCGAAGCCTGGGTGACGAAGTTGCACTGTCTGGAAAGCGGTGCCAGTTTGAGGAAGTTAGGGAATGGCTAAGAAACTATTCGTCGGTGGGTTGGCTTGGGCGACGACGGACGACGGACTCCATCAGGCGTTCGAGCGGTTCGGTGAAGTGTCCGAAGCGAAGGTGATCATGGACCGTGAAACCGGTCGGTCACGAGGCTTCGGATTCGTGAGCTTCGCGAATGACGATCACTGCCAGTCGGCCATGCAGGAAATGGACGGTGCTCAGCTCGACGGCCGCACTATCAAGGTCAACGAGGCACAAGAACGAGCGCCTCGTTCAGGTGGTGGTGGCGGTGGCGGAGGAGGACGTGGTGGATACGGTGGTGGTGGCGGAGGCGGAGGATATGGTGGCGGCGGAGGCGGTCGCGGCGGTTATCGCTAAGTCGAAAGTCGGCGAGAGCCGAATTCAAATTGATGCCAAAAGGCCGGGAGTGATCCCGGCCTTTTTTCGTTGACAGATGAGAGATTGTGGCATGCCGCTCCGCGCCGTGAATTGCAAGGCAGAGCATCGCACTGCAATGCAGCCAGGAAAACAGCGTCTTAAGCGTTGGTGATTTAGAGCAGTTCCATCGGAGGTCTAGC
>JAYUFI010000077.1:0-2868 GCA_043738805.1 Planctomycetaceae bacterium
TGTTTGATCGACCCCGGCAAAAGCCGTCCCGGTCACGCTAAAGAAAAAATTGGCGTTGTATGCGACAACAATGTTTCCCGTAGTCGCGGTCGCGCTGTCACCCAGCGCGAGATACCAAACCCCTGATCGCGTTGAACTGCTAGTCCCAACCTCTGCCCCTTTGGTGAGAGGAGTACCGGCAAATGTCACACTCGGCGTGCTCACCGTGTTTCCGCCCCCGGCAACGCTCACCACGAGCAGCCGATCGTCACCCGCAGGGACGGAAAAGCTTGAAATCGTCGCCGTCGTGTTCGACCCGGTATCTTCCGTGGCAAACTGCGACGTTCCCAAAATGCTGACTGTCAACAACGCCCGCTCTTCGAGCGACTCGGCCCGAGCAATGAACTGGCTCGATGTTTCCATGAATCGCCGACCCTGCCGACTCGCGAGCGGCTTCCGAGCCCAACCTCGCCCCGCACGACGAGTCATCAAAGACGGCAACTGACGCAACCAAGATGTGAACAACATGAGCAAGATCTCCAGCGGAAGGGGTTAGG
Source organism: Planctomycetaceae bacterium (assembly GCA_043738805.1). Classification (GTDB taxonomy): domain Bacteria; phylum Planctomycetota; class Planctomycetia; order Planctomycetales; family Planctomycetaceae; genus SXKJ01. The sequence goes on from JAYUFI010000077.1 coordinate 537, forward strand.
GCTAATGAAGAGTTGAAAACGATTCGTACTACTAGTTCGCAGATAGTCCTCAGATTTTTGTCGGCACGCGCACATTGTGACGCGACGCTCCGCGTCGCGATTCACGACGCGGAGCGTCGTGCCACATTGGTTGCGATTCCGCCATTCGTTTAACCGCACGCCTGTGGCTTGCGGTTAAACGAATGGCTCATCTTTGTCCCTCCACGAAGCGGAGGTTGTCGGGCACCGACGAGAGCGATTCATCCGGCAAGATGAACGAGTTGGCGATCAGCTTGGGTTGGTCGTTGATCACGTCGGGGCAGCGCGAGTTGGGCAGCACGGTAACGGCGAAAATTTCTTGCACGCCGTCATCGAACTTCAGCCACGCCACCGTCTCGCCGGTGGCCATGTCGATCACCCACACGCCGCACGCGCGCTCGGAGAGCGGTCGCTCGGCGATCGGGATGCCGCTGAAGACGGCGGACTCGCGCACTTGCGAGAGGCCGATGAACGCATACTGGCCATGAAAATCGACGCCACGCGTGAAGCCGGGAAGCGAGGCCATCGGTTCGTAACGACCCGCTTGCAAATCAACTTTGCCGAACGTGCCCGTGCCCGACTCACACAGCCAAAGTTGGTTGTTGAAGATTCGCGGCGAATGCGGCATCGAGAGTCCGCGCAACAAGACTTCGTTACTACCGGTCTCCATCAACAGGCCACCGCTGCGCTTGTTGGCACGCCAGCCGCCTTGTGTGTCGGTTTCGCCGAGAGCCGTGACGAAGAAGGTAGGTTGGGCACTCTTGCCCGACTCGTGCTGGGATCGCGCGTCCGAAGACTGACGGGCAAGAGTGCCCGTCCGACAGAACCCATTCAGATGACAGCGGTCCTCCGGCACGATCGCCGAGATAAACGGCGGTCGCCAGCGCGGCACGAAGCTGTATCTCACGTCGCGAGTACACAAACACGAGAACCGCGTGTTGATGAACCACAACTCATCGTCCGCCCAAGCCATCTCGTGGATTTGGATGTCGCCGGTGGTCTGCGAGCCGCGCGGAAGAAAGCAGGAGTCAAGCTTGGTTGAGGTTTCGGTTTTCCCATCAACCCGCTTCGCCACCGCCGGAGCGTTGTGGTATTCCCAAATCTCCACAGTCGTGCCGATCGCCAAACGATTTCCATGGACTGCCAGTCCCATCGGCTTGCTGAAGCTGCGGAAGTGCGTGTTGATCGTACCGTTGTCTGCTCGCAGCAGTACCAGCTTGCCCGCTTGATACGTCGTCACGGCGATCGAGATTCCGAGCTGTTCGAGCAACTCGGCGAAACTCGAAGTGTGCTGGCTCGTGAGCGTTGGCGGCGCTGACACCGCGACCGCCGGAATCGGCTCGCAGGTGATTCGATCCGGCGCGATCACGGGTGCAGCGGCGTCGAGCGTCTCACCCCAACACTGCCGACGCCCGATCTCTTCGGCCGCAAACCGGCGTGCGAGCTTGACCGTGTCGTTGCCACGGTTGTCGCTCTCAAACTGGATGAAGCGAATACCCTCACACGCAGCCTGCCGAAGGGAGAGACACATCAACGCCAGATTGACAGACCCGCCGCGATGATCGGCAGCAACAACTTTGGAATCGAAGACCAACGTGTCCGCGGCTCGACGAGCCAGAATCGCGCCGACGATTTGGTCGTTCGCGATCAGCGCGAGCGAAGTCGTGCGTGAATAGGCGCGGTCGTGATTCCCGGCCAGTTGAGCCGAGACCTCTTCCGGCAGTCCGCCGACATGACTGACCGCGAAGATCGCCAGTTGCCGCGCATCGACTTGGTCGATCGGCACGATGCGAGTGCCGCTGGCCAGCGGACAGCGTTCGTAAAGCGGCTCGATAACTCGCAACGCCGCACTGAGTTCTGCCTGATAGTTGATGACTTCCTGCTCGATGACCAACCCACATGCTCGGCAAAATGCGTTCGCGGTGAGGCTGTGCTCATCGCTCGCACCGACTTGATACGACCACTCGGACAGCAGCCGCGCGACATCCTGCTGCTTCGCCAATGTGCGAACCGACATCAGCAAAGCTCTTCCGCAGCCCTGTCTCCGAAATTCCGGAAGCACAAAGACCGTGAACCGAACTCCGCGATCTTGAAAGACACGCAGCGCCGCCGCACCGACAACCGTTTCGGTTTCTCGTTCGACGGCCACGAGCCACTGTGCCGCCGGAGTCCCCACCAGCATTTGCGGAAGCCACGCTCTTAAAAAGTCCACATCGCCAGCTTGTGATTCGCGAATCACAAACGGTGCAAGTGCATTTTTTTCGTGAGCGAGCTTCATAGTGGGTGGCGACAATCTTGGAATGACAATTCAAAA
>JAYUFI010000078.1:0-2868 GCA_043738805.1 Planctomycetaceae bacterium
CGGAATGGTCTGTTCGTAGCCTTGTCCGTCCCGGTACTTCGCAAAGTACGTTTTGGACTCCGTGACGATTCGCGTTGAGCCGTCCCGCCCGGTCGTCAGTTTCGCCGTGCGAGTCTTGTTACCGGCCTTCCAACGAGCGAAGCGTTGCCCTGCTTTGGTGAAGAGTTCCGCGTCTGTCGGTAGCAGTCGCGTTGTCTGTTTGCGAAAGACGCTTCCCATCGTTCAATCCTCTTTGAGACTCTTCATCGGTCGATTTCCGTTGTGGCTCACCGATGCGCCACAAAAACCGTTGTGGCTCACTTATCGCGTTTTGTGAGCCACAACGCTCGTTGTGGTTCACGGGTGAGCCACAATGGTTCGATCAGCCTTCAGTGATTTCCAACAGTGCCGGGAAGCGATACACCGCCGGTTTCCGACCGCTGGCTTCCTGTAACGTCGTCAGCAACTTTTTTTCAACGCAGACTTTCAGAATTCGTTTGGCGGATGGCCGGGGAATGCGAGACAGTTCCATGAAATGCGACCCGCTGAAAATCGGATTGCCGAACAGGAAGTCCAACGCCCGCATCGCGTGTTGTGAGTGAGTGACGTTGGCAATCCATTCTTTCTTGGACTGGTACAAGTCCAAAATCTGCCGCGCTTTGGCATCGTTCTCGGAAGCCTGTTCTGTGAGTGCCTGCAAAAAGAATTCGCACCAGCCGGTCCAATCATCGTCCCGCGACACGGCGAGCAACTTGTCGTAGTAGGTCTGCCTGCGAGCTTCCAGATACTCGCTCAAGTAGAACATCGGCTTGTGCAACAGCTTCCGCTCAAACAGGAACAACGGGATCAGCATTCGACCAAGTCGGCCGTTTCCGTCAAGAAACGGGTGAAGCGATTCAAACTCGGCGTGAACGACTGCCAGTTGCACCAGCACGTCCGCTTCGGTGCCGTGCAAATACTTTTCCCAGCGAGCCATGCCGTCCGCAACTTGGTCGGGAGCGATCGGCACAAACCGAGCCGCTTCGATCGGTCGCCCTTGAATGCCTATGTAATTCTGGATGCGACGGTACTGGCCGCGTCCCTTGTCGTGTCCGCGCACACCTGCCAGCAACCTGCCGTGAATCTGCTTGAGCAACCGGCCGCACAGCGGCAACTTTTCCAATAACTCGACCGCCTCTCGCAACGAGCGGCGATAGTTCAACACCTCTTCGATGTCCGCTTCCTTTTCGGGAGCCACGCCACCCACATTCGCACCCGCTTCGTATTCGAGCACTTCGCCCATCGTGGCCTGAGTCCCTTCGATGCGCGACGACAATACCGCTTCCTGAGTCGTCAACGGAGCGAGCAGAACCGCCGCGTTCGGAATCGCGGCCAGCAACCCGTCGTAACGAGCAATCGCTGCGTTTGCTGGACCGATCAACGGCACCAACCGAGACCAATCGAGTCCCGCTGGCGGGAATCGTCCGGCATGGTAAGCCACCGGCTTCACCACGTTCGGCGGTCGCGATGCCCGCTTCGTTGCAGCTTTCTTGGACGCAGCCATGTCATTTCCCTTTCCGTTTGACCAGTTCCAGCCCAAAGAACTCCGCCAGCTTGTCGGCCATGTCGAGCCGCAGCGACTGTTCGCCACGGGCGAATTTCATCAATGACTGCCGGATCACACCGGTTTCTTGTTCGATTTGCAGAAACGGCATTTCACTCTTCGTGATCGCTTGCCGCAGGGTTTCGCTCAGATTGAGTCGCGGGGGGAGTGGCTTCGTCGTCTTGGTTGTTGGCATGTAGCAATTCCTACAGATAGTCTCGGCGATATTCAATGACCGGATGCAGGGTTATTTTGGGACTCCAAAGAATCAGCTCCTTGCAGAAAGCTGCGTCTCATTTCATCCGACAGTCCTGTCCGAGACGCTTCTTGGCGAAACAATGCCGCCAATTCACGGCGGCTTTCTTCAACTGGTCTCCCAGCGACACGAATCTCGAAGGGGTCGGACTGGCGAGATGCGACTGTTTGTTCAAGTTGCTTGAGGCGGTTACGATTTTTGTGCATTTGTATGACTCTCCAGTCGTTGTAAGCGATCTTGAAATTCCGCGACTTCACGAAAACGAATTGAAGCATCGAAGGCAATTCGGACAGCCGCAAGGCGGATGGCTGGCGATTCGTTACCCAACAGATCACTCAAAGTTTTCGCCGCCGTGTCGAGGGTCGCGGCGAGTCGGCCGGTTGCCGATTCGGTCATCGCGTCACGAGCATGTCGCACCGCGTCCCGAAATTTCGGATCGGACAGCCAGCGGTGAACCGTTCGGCGTGAATAGCCAGCCTGACGTGCCGCTTCCGATTGCGTTTCACCCTGAGCCAAGAGGGTCAGCAAGAGGTCGCGTCGGCGTTGTCCCGTTTTCTGAGCCATACTGAGTCATCCGTGAAAAAAAGAAATTTCAGTGGGAAATTCTCACCGTGTTTTTTTATTTTTTTTCAACCTACGTTTGAGCGAAACGCCAGCCACCGCGTTCGCCATCTCGGCAAACCAACTGACGAGACTCCAAACCGGTGAGAATCTCCCGCGTGTGGCGTTCAGACAGGCCGACAAGTCGAGCCAAGTCGGCGGTTGTGACCCAACTCGCATCGACCGAGTCGTTGCGCATCGGCGGGAAAGTCTTAATAGATCTATAAGGCTTTTCCGCCGATAAGTCGGACAGGATGGCCAACACCTTGGCATCGCTTTCAGTCAGCCCGATGTCTGTGTTGTTGGCCAGGGGAAAGCCGCATTCTTCGCTTGAGATGACGGCGACTTCACAACCGCCGTCGAGAAGCGATCGACTCCGTCCGGCGGCTTGGATGGTTGCTGCCCTGACAAGACTGCGGCAAGCACGATCCCACGCCTGATGATCGTAGCC
>JAYUFI010000079.1:0-2864 GCA_043738805.1 Planctomycetaceae bacterium
GCCGAGGTCGCTGTCGCCACCGCTAAGAAGCCGGTCGATGATGCGTTGACGGCGGTTGCCAAATCTCAGAAGGAAGCGACGGCGAAACAGGCGGCGATCAATGCCATCAACGAAGCCGCCGCGAAATCGTCCGAGGTCGCAAAGCTATTACCCAATGACAAGGAAGTGGCCGCTGCCGTGGTCACCTTTACCGCAAAACAAACGCAACTGACTGGCGAACTGGCGGCAGTGCAAAAGACGATCGTCGATCAGACCGCAGCGATTGCGCCGGTCCAGGTGAAACTTGGAGAAGCATATCCTCCTGCCGATGCGGCATACTCGGCCTACGTTGATGCTCGAAAGCCTGTTGACGCAGCGAAAGCGAACTTGATCGCGATTTGGAACCGGCACAAGGCGGACACTCTGGCGTCTGCCATCCGAAAGAAGCGGCTCGACGCGGATGAAGCTCACGCGGCTTTTCAGGCCACTCTGGCGAATGTCGCCGTCACGCGAGCGGACATCGACGCGCGAAAATTGGAACTTGCCGCCGCCATAGTCGCGATCGAGCAACAACAGCTTGAGGTCACGAATCAAGCAACCACGGTCGCCGAAGCCGAAAAGACAGCGACGGAAGCTTCTAAAACATTGGATGAAGCCAAAGCGACATTCGCGGCAAAACAAACCGTAGTCCAAGCAGTCTCTGAGGCGTCTGCAAAGACCGATGCGGCGTTGCAAAAGCTGCCAGGAGACGTCGAACTGACGTCCGTTGCGCAAAAGTTGAAGGACCGGCTGGAAACACTCGCCAAGGAAGCGGCGGTGCTCGAACAAACAATGTCAAGCCGCGAGGCCGCAATGAAAGAAGTTGCGTTAAAGCTGGTGGCAACCAAGCAGTCGCTCGCCGCCTCGATGACTGAGATGGCGAATCGACAGCAAGCGGTGACCGCGAAGTCGAACGTTGTGAACCACGCAATCGAAGCCGCGAAAGAAGCGGAATCGGCAGTGGCTGCGGGACGTGGCAAGCTGATCGACCTCTGGACGGCCGACGCAGGAGTTCGTTCACTGAAACAGCTTTCACCGGAACAAATGGGCTGGTCCGTGATGCAGGCGACGGGGGTTCTCGAACCACAGAGACCTGCCGCCGACGCCGAAGTTGAAAAGACCGTTACGAAAGCGAGTATTGCCAGTGACGCTGCGTTGGCAAAATTGCGTGAGATGAAGGTAGAACAACAACTGAACGAAATCATGCGGGGCAACGTCGCTCCGTTCGTCGGACTGTATGCGGCCTCGGCAGGCCAACCGCAGGATGACTTCTTTGCGACACCCGATCAAGCGCTATTTGTTGCCAATGGCGGAACGGTCGTCGGATGGGCTGGCGGAGGACCGCTGGCGCAACGGCTTGCTCCATTGACCGATGGAAAAGCCTTTGCCGACGAATTATATCTTTCGACACTAACGCGTCGTCCGACAGAGGTCGAAGTGAACGAAGCGGTACAGTACTTGGCATCGAGACCAACGGAACGCCCGAACGCGATTCGAGAATTGATCTGGTCTTTGGTGACTTCAGCGGAGTTCCGTTTTAATCATTAACGTGTCCGACAGAAATCGAAGTGACGTGGGCTCTTGTCGGAAGCGTCATCGTTGACCTTTGTGGATTTTTCACTCGATAATGTGGCCAGAAGACCTAGAGGGCTCAATCATGCGATGCAATTATGCCTGCGGATCGACGGATCATTTGATGGCTCGACGACAGTTTATGGGGGCCATGACCTCGGGAGCGGTTGCAGCCGGTGGAGTCATGCTGGGCGGATTGTCGGCTCTGACGCAGCCTGCTGCGGCGGCGGAACTGGCCAAGCAACAGAAGCGAGTGATCGTCTTCAATATGCACGGAGGACTCAGCCAACTGGAAAGCTGGGATCCGAAACCGGGGACACCGACGGGGGGGCCGTTTCGGGCGATTGCCACGTCCGTTCCAGGAACGCAGGTCTGTGAACTGCTCCCCGAGACCGCGAAGCAGATGCACCGGCTGGCGATTGTCCGAAGCGTCGATACGTCGGAAGACGACCATGGCAAAGGGATCTACATGATGCTGACGGGTCGTCGGCAGACCCCCGCGAGCGACTTTCCTCGACTCGGAGCGGTGACGGCCAAAGCGCTGGCACCCGAATCGAGCGGCCTTCCCGGACACATCCAGATCACGCCGGGCGGCGGCGGTCGATCGAATGACTCGGCGTATCACGGTCCGAAGTACGCCGGAGTCATTATGGGGAATGGCCAGCCTCCGCAGAACTCGGCTCGACCGGATGCCATCGACCAAGCGGCCGACGAGCAACGCAATGTCCTGCGGCGCGCGGCCAATGAACGCTTTCTCACGCGACGCCGAACGGCCCTGACCGACGCCTATACCTACAGCTACGAACAGGCTCGGCAATTGATGACTCAGCGAGATGTCTTCGACGCCACCAAAGAATCCGAACAGGATCAAGCTCGCTACGGCAAACACGATTTCGGACGCCATTGCCTGCTCGCACGTCGGCTGCTCGAAAACGGGATCACATTCGTACAAGTGAGCCATTCCAACTACGACACGCACAACGAGAATTTCAATTTTCACATCGAACAACTCGGCGAATTCGACAATCCATTTGCGACGTTCGTCGGAGACCTCGCCGATCGGGGAATGTTGGACAGCACGCTCATCGTCGTTTTGTCCGAGTTCGGTCGCACGCCGAACATCAACCATCTTTACGGCCGCGATCACTGGAGCAAGGCGTGGTCCGTACTATTGGGCGGAGGCAGGATCAAACCGGGTGCTGTGATCGGCAAGACGAACGACAACGGAACCGAGGTCATTGCAGCAAAAGTCGATCACGCAAACCTCTTTCATA
>JAYUFI010000080.1:0-2854 GCA_043738805.1 Planctomycetaceae bacterium
GAAAGAGGTCGGTGCTCGCCGTTCCGCCGTTCGCGGACATCCGCACGACCTGTGTACCGGAGTGCGAGTCCCCGCGATGCAAGATGTTCGGGTGGCACGTCCCTGAGTCATCGAAAGACGTGGCAATCAGGTTCATTGATGACCACGCCCTTGTCAGGGCGTGCCATCCGCCCGGGACAATCGAGAACATCATTTACCAGACTTTGGGTCGCTGGGTTTGCGAAGCATCAGACCTTTGTGATTGTAGGTTTCGTTATTGATCACAACCCTCTTATCTGGTGCCTCCAAGAATCTTTGAACGCCAGGGACGGTGTGTTTCATTGTCTTTGGCAGTGTGAGCCACATGATCGGCGACTTTGCCAAATCTCCGAGCGTGGAGCCAGATACCTCGCAATCCTGAATTTGAACCTGCAAATCTCTTTGTGTCTTGATTTGGGCCAGTGCGGTCAGACCGTTGTCAGTGATCTTCGTGTGATTGAGCTGGAGAAGCCCCAATTGAGGAAGATTCGCTTTCGCGAGCGAGCTGAGACCTTCGTCGGTAAGTCCATTGTTGCTCAGATTGACTATTGTCAGGCGAGGCGCGTCGCCAAGCGCCGAAAGCGTTGTTCCGGTTAGATGTGGACTGCCCGTGATTTCTAGCCAATGCAGTTTTGGGAGGTTCGGAAAACGTGCGAATGCTTCGTCGGTAAAGTTCGATCCGTGAATTTCGAGGACTCCAAGTTCCGGATGCTGATCCAGCGATTCGATTCCGCGACCCGTGATCTGCGGTGTTGGCCCCGATATCTCCAACTTATGCAGCCGTTTCAGCGTTGCCGCACTCGGCCAAAGGTCGTCATTCAATTTTGGACCGCTGTAAAACGTCACGACGCTGAGCTGCTCCCAATCGGAAAGATGAGCCAATCCCTTTCCGGTCAATGAACTCGCCGAAAAATAGAGCCATTTGATTTTCGTCATCTTCGAGAGATGCCGCAGGTCATCGTCTTGGATCAGGGGCGCGGCGAGACTTAACCGATCCAGGTTGGTCAGCCGTCCCAAGTGCGGCATCCCGAGCGAGGTCACGTCCTTCAACGAGACCGACAAGTCCGTCAGAGACGTGATCTGCCCAATGTGCTCGATCGCTTCGTCATTGATCGGTTCTTTCGCGCTGGACACCCAAAAAATCTTGAGCTTCTTCAACCCCGTCAGATGGCGGTAGCACGACGCGGGAATATCACAGTCTCGGAAATACAGTTTCTCCAATTCTGGAAGTTGCCCAATCGCTTCAAAGGCTTGCTCCTGCCGTGAGCTCAAGTTTGTGATGTTGATGGAACGAAGTTCCCGGCACTTCGCTAATTCATCCCAATTATCGGTGGGGCTCACGCTCCGAAGTTCGACTTCTTGCAAGCGAGGAAAGATTGACAGTCGCTTCAAAACGCTGTCGGACGCCGATGCCATCACCTTCATCACCGCCGCATTGCGTCCGAGTTGATCGAGCCGCTGGTCCCGTCTGAGTCCTTCCGGTAATCCGTTCGGGCCAAAGATAAAGACATGTCCATTCCCGTTCTGAATGTCGTGAATCGCCTGTTCTTGTTCGGGAGGAAATGGGGATTCCGCCGCACAGACCGACGTCAGCAAAACGAATACGACCATCGCCGAGAACGACTTCAACATTTTCGATCTCCAAACGAGAGAAGAGAGGTCGAACCTTTACTGAGGCACATTGTAAACCATCCTCACCCCTCCACCGCATACGGCGTCGTCAGTCGGAACTGCGGGTGCGTTTCGAGGTACGCGGCGATGCGGTTGGTGCGGGACAGCGCGATGGGGATGAAGTCCACGGCTTGTTGCAGGCGGTCGTTGGGTTCGGCGCAACTGAAGCGGAGGAAGCCGCCGCCGGCTTCGCCGAAGCATTCGCCGCCCAGGCAGGCGACGCCGAAGTTGTCGTCGGCTCCTTCCAGCAGGTACAGGGCGAGGCCGTGGCTCTTGATGCCCAGACGGTTGCAGATCGGGGCGACGTTCGGGAAGACGTAGAACGTCGCGGTCGGGTCGAGCGTTTTGAAGCCGTCGATCTGGTTCAGGCCGTTCGTCAACAGGACCACCTTCTCGCGGAACTTGGCCATGACGGCGTCGCGCTCGGCGGAGTCTCGTTCGAGGGCGGCCTTGCCGGCGAGTTGCACGATCGGCGGCGTGCAGCTCAGCGTCGTGTTGATCATCTTACTGATCGAGTCCACGATCTCGGCCGACGAGACCGCGAAGCCCAGACGCCAGCCGCTCATGCTGTAGCTTTTGCTGAACGTGTACGCGGCCACGCACTGCTCCATCATGCCGGGCTGAGCCAGCAGCGAATGATGCTTGCCCTTCCAAACCATGTGGCAATACGGCTCGTCGCTGAGCACCGCGATGTTCCTGCCGCGGATCAGGTCGGCGATCTCGCGCAGGTCTTGCTCAGTCTGCACACCGCCGGTCGGGTTGTGCGGCGAGTTCAAAAAGATCGCCTTCGGTTTCGGATCGTCGCGCAGAAATGCTTCGATGTCCGCAATCGCCGGCCGAAACCCGTTCGACTGCTTGAGCGGCTTGAACACCGCGCGAGCACCGCGCCGCAGAATGTTCGGCGTGTACGTTGGGAAGTACGGGCTGAAGACGAGCACTCCGTCATTCGGATCGAGGAACGCTTCGCAGAAGAACTGCTCGAAGACTTTCGCACCCGGCCCGACAACGACGTTCTTCGCCTCGGCCGGGATGCCGAACTCTTCACGCACGAACTTCGCCGCCGCGTCACGGAACTCCGGCAATCCTGGTGACGGGCAGTAATGCGATTGATTGTTTGCAATGGCTTGTGTGCCGCTTAACTTCGCTGACGCGGTGCTGTCGAACG